>NZ_JBYLHW010000010.1:0-50474 GCF_057747715.1 Bacillus sp. JST-5
GTGGCAAGTTTTTTTGTCTTAAATAGCATTAAATCAATAAAAATGTAAGTTTTTACTTAGAAACTTTTGACAATACGGAAAGATTATTGGGAGGGTAAAAAATGAAAATTGAAATATGGTCGGATTATGTATGTCCGTTTTGTTATATTGGAAAAAGACGTCTAGAACAGGCATTGGATTTATTTGATCATAGAGAAAAAGTAGAGGTTGTTTTTCGGAGCTTTCAATTAAATCCTACCAGTCCGACGTATACAAATAAAGATATTCATACAGTCCTTGCTGAAAAATTTGGTGTAAGTTATGATCAAGCGAAAAAGATGAACGAACAAGTTGGGCGACAAGCTGAAGAAGTGGGATTAACATATCACTTTGATACGATGAAACCAACTAATACTTTAGATGCTCATCGAGTCTCTCATTATGCGAAAAGTCTAGGTAAGGACAAGGAATTGACAGAGAGATTGTTAAAAGCATATTTTACAGATTCGCTCCATATCGGTGATCATGAGACTCTTGCCTCCATAGCAGAAGAAATTGGTCTTGATCGAACAGAAGTAAAACAGTTACTTGAAAGTGATCAATACAAAAAAGAGGTGGACGCTGATCAGCAGGAAGCTAGCCGATTAGGAATTACAGGTGTTCCGTTCTTTGTATTTAATGAAAAATATGCTGTTCAAGGGGCACAACCGACAGAGGTATTTTCAGAAGTTTTACAGAAGGTATGGGAAGAAGAAAACGAAAAAATCAAGATTCAAATATTGCAATCTAATTCAAATAATAATGGCAATGAAAATTGTTCGGATGGTTCATGCAACATATAAAAATAAATGGGATAGAATTTTTCTAATCCCCTTTAAATTTTATTTGATGTGAGCAACATAAGAAAACTGTGTCAAAATCACGTACTTATAGTCATTAAAAAAAACCGGACATGTCCGGTTTTTTAGTCTTCATTGGAAAGTTTTAATACATCAAGTATTTTAAAGAACAGACTTAATACAATCGCAACAATCGTCGCTAGTCCCATTCCTTTTAAAGCTACAGAACCAATCGTAATGGAAGCACCGCTAAGTCCGATGACAAATACGATACATGTTAAGATTAAATTTTTAGATTTGCTGTAATCTACTTTTGACTCTACTAGCATTCGAATACCGCTTGCCCCGATAATTCCAAACAAGAGTAGCGATATACCGCCCATTACCGGACTAGGAATGGAAGATATTAAGGCTGCTAACTTACCGCAGAATGATAAGAATATAGCAATAACTGCTGCACCACCAATTACCCAAATCGAGTAAACGCGTGTAATGGCTAAAACTCCAATATTTTCTCCATACGTGGTATTTGGTGTTGATCCAAAGAAACTTGATAAGATTGTGGAAAATCCGTTACCCATTAAGGATCTATCCAAGCCAGGGTCTTTAACTAAATCTTTATTGACAATATTACCTGTAACAACTAAATGCCCGATATGTTCAGGAATTAAAACTAATGCAGCTGGCAGAATCGTTAATATGGCTGAAAAATCAAGTTTCATAGAGTAGAAAGTTGGCAATTGAATCCAAGCCGCTTCTTTCACTGTAGACAAATCAACCATTCCATATCCCCAAGCGATTAAATATCCTCCAATGATTCCTAAAAGAATAGGGATAATTTTCAAAAATCCTCTTAATGTCACCCAGCAGATGATCGTAATGGCTAAAGTAAGCAATGAGACAGTTACTACTTTTGAATCAATAGACCAATTTTCAGTACCGGCTGGGGCGATTAACCCTGCCATTTCAGCAGCTACTGGAACTAACTCTAAACCGATTAACGCTACAATAGCTCCCATAGCAGCAGGAGGAAAGATAACATCCACCCAAGAGGTACCTGCAATTTTTACGAGGAAGCCGACAAGTACTAGCACAATACCTACAACTAAAAATCCACCTAATGCATAGTTATAACCGGTACCCCCTGAGTATGCACCAAGGACGGCAAATACCGGAGATAAAAATGCGAAGCTAGAACCTAAGTATGCAGGTATTTTTCCTTTGGTGATAAAAATATAAAGCAATGTACCTATCCCGTTTAATAAGAGAATGGTAGCAGGATCGACTTCAAATAAGATTGGTACTAGTACAGTTGAACCGAACATAGCGAATAAGTGTTGTAAACTTAAAGGTAAACTTTTTAATATAGGTAGTCGTTCGTCCACTTGAATTTCTCGCTGTGCCATTGTTATTCCCCCTCAAATAAAATCATAAAAAAAGCACCTTGCCTATAAGTTGGCAAGGTGCTATATATTTTAAAATAGTAAATTCCTATTTTTACAAATATATATACATGTACAGAATTCATCCAATGAAATGAACTCCGCCCAAACCTTGCCAGCCTCACAGGACTGTTTTTAAAGGTTTACACTCATATGATTGATTTGTTTGTCATAGTTATTTTCACAGTTTCATCGGAGAATGTCAATGATTTTTTTTAATATTTTTGTTCGAATAATTTGGTAATTTCAATGATTACGTTCGTTGCTTTAATCATATTTTCTACAGAAATATATTCATATTTTCCGTGGAAATTTTCACCGCCAGTAAAAATATTTGGAGTAGGCAATCCCATATAGGAAAGCTGGGAACCGTCTGTACCTCCACGAATCGGTTTAATGATCGGCTCAATGTCAAGGTTTTTCATAGCTTCATATGCGATATCGACCACTTCTTTTACCGGCTCAATTTTTTCGCGCATATTATAATATTGGTCACCCATATCTAATTGAACTGCTTGTTCGCCGTATTTTTCTTTTAATTGAGCAACAATTTGTTTGATTTTATCTTTCTTTTCTTCAAATAACTGACGATCGAAATCACGAATAATGTAGTATAGATTGGTTGTTTCTACATCACCATGAAAAGAAAGAAGATGATAGAAACCATCGTAACCCTCTGTAAATTCAGGTGCTTGTTCAGAAGGTAGTTGTTGATGAAACTCCATCGCCATTTTTGCTGAGTGTATCATTTTTCCTTTAGCGGTACCAGGGTGCACGTTCGATCCTTTGAAGGTTAACTTTGCATATGCTGCATTAAAACTTTCGTATTGGAGTTCTCCTAGTGGACCTCCATCTACTGTATATGCATAGTTAGCATTAAAAGCTTTTACATCAAATTTATGAGGACCTCTTCCGATCTCTTCATCGGGAGTAAATCCGACTCGAATTTTTCCATGTTTAATTTCTGGATGACGAATAAGATAATGCATAGCTGTCATGATTTCTGCGATTCCAGCTTTGTTATCGGCACCAAGTAATGTTGTCCCATCCGTTGTTATCAATGTATGACCTTTGTAATTTAATAAATCTGGAAAATCGGACGGAGAAAGGATAACCCCTAATTCTTTATTTAAAACAATATTTCCGCCGTCATAGTTTTCTACCAATTGAGGTTTTACATTTTTACCAGTAAAATCTGTCGCAGTATCTAAATGGGCTAGAAATCCAATGGTAGGAACATCTTTTTCCGTATTCGAAGGAAGTGTTGCAAATACATACCCGTTCTCATCCATGGATACTTCTTGCATTCCTATTTCTTTTAACTCTTCAACTAATAGTTTTCCAAGTTCTAATTGTCCTTTAGTAGATGGACAAGTTTCACTGTCTTCATTTGATTGCGTATCGATTTGGACATATGTTGTAAATCTTTTGATCATTTCCTCTTTCATGAATATACACTCCCTTTTATGTATTAAAAATATTTTAACATGATTTTCTTTCTTATATCATTTAAGGTAAATAAGAAAATTGAATTTTTTCGTTGTCAAAATGAATAGGATGAATCATAATCGATAAAGACGAAAGAAAAAAGAAAGGGGAGCTATTTGATGAAGTTGCGAGTGTCGGCAGTACAATATCATTTGCATAAGATCTCATCTTTTAATGATTTTGCTAAGCAGTGCGAACATTATATTAAAACAGCTCAAGAATTTGGTGCCGAATTTGTTTTGTTTCCGGAATTTTTTACAACTCAACTTTTATCTATAGGGGATCATAAAGGGAATGGACTTCCCATTACAGAGCTCCCGTCCTTTACAGAGCAATATTTATCTTTATTCCAATCGTTTGCCAAAGAAACGAATATGTACATTATTGGCGGTACCCATGTTATTGAAAAAGATGGTTATTTATTCAATGTTGCCCATCTTTTTCACCCGGACGGAAAAGTCGATCAACAAGCGAAATTGCATATTACTCCTACAGAGGTTCATGAATGGAACATGTCTAAAGGAGATCAATTGAATATATTTGAAACAAAAAAAGGAAAAATTGCCATTCTTACTTGTTATGACATCGAGTTTCCTGAAATTGTTCGAATGGCTAAAGCTAAAGGTGCAGATGTTATTTTCTGCCCATCATGTACGGATGACAGGCATGGTTTTCACCGCGTCCGTTATACAAGTCATGCAAGGGCAATAGAAAATCAAGTGTATGTCGTTTTAACTGGAACAGTAGGTTCCCTTCCGAACGTAGATTTTATGCGGGCAAACTTCGCACAAGCGGCCATTATTACTCCGAATGACATTCCTTTTCCGCCGAAAGGGATATTAGTAGAGGGAGAAATCAATAACGATATGATTGTTACGGCAGATTTAGATTTACAGTTATTATACGATGTAAGAGAAAAAGGTTCTGTCACGACTTGGAGAGATCGACGGACGGATTTATATCCAGATTGGAAATAAGTGAAACAAGAGTAGGTTATTTCTGAAAAAGAAAAGATGTAGGTTCAGATAATACCATTAAAAGAGGAAAATACCTATTTCGCTTTAGGTACTTTCCTCTTTCTGTCCTTTATGTGAAAAAACAAACAGTTTTTGTCCGAAATAATTCGTTATCGTATACAATCCTGATCCAAGTAATATAGCAAGGTCATGAACGGAGAGAATCGGTAATGCCGTAATATTCAAGAAGGAAAAAGCAATTTTTTTCCCAATGTTATATGAAACAAAATAACATATAAACATAACAAGGAAAAAAGGTACAATCGTTTTTTTTATACTTTTATCACTTTGAAAAGTGAAACTTCTATTCAATATAAAACTTACTAAGCCTCCGACAATATTTCCAAAGAATGTTGCGACCCAATAAGATAGATGAAAAATATAGAATAACAAAAAGATCATTGATAAACCGACAATCGTATTTATAATTCCTACCATTAAAAATCTTAAAAAAGGATATTTCATTTATTACCTCTTACCATTAATTGCTCCTTATTTCGTTTGTTTTCATTATTCAAACTAAGTATTGAATCTGAATATAAATCGATATCAATAGCGTATTTTGGTCTTCCTTTAACTTCTTCATAAATCTTTCCAATATACTCACCAATCACACCAATGCCTATGATTTGCAATCCTCCTAGGAGCCAAATTGAAATCATTAAGGACGTCCATCCTGAATTTGTATGTCCAAACCATTTTTGGTATAAGGCATAACTGCCGGCAATTCCTCCGATAAAAAATAGAAGAAATCCTATCATTGTTAAAAGACGAATTGGTGCTACACTGAAAGATGTAATACCATCAAAGGCGAAGGATAGCATTTTCTTTAATGGATATTTTGTTTCCCCTGCATGTCTTTCTTTACGTTCATAATAAACTTTTGTAGAACGGAACCCGATCATCGGAACAATTCCCCGTAAAAATAAATTAGCTTCCTTAAATCGACTTAATTCTTCTAATGCCCGTTTACTCATTAGTCGGTAATCCGCATGATTATAGACAAGATGAATCCCTAATTTATTCATGAGTTTATAAAAACCTTGAGCGGTTGTTCGCTTGAAAAACGTATCTTTTTTTCTAGAGCTACGAACTCCATAAACAATATCGTATCCTTCGATATATTTTTTTATGAATTCACGTATGACGGAAATATCATCTTGAAGATCAGCATCGATGGAAATTACGCAATCAGATTTTTCTTTTGCAATTTCCAGCCCAGCTAATAATGCTTTTTGATGGCCGACATTCCGAGCAAGTTTAATACCTTTCACATATTTATTATTGACACTTTCCATCGCAATGATGGACCATGTATCATCTTTACTGCCGTCATCTACGAATAATAGTTTACTTTCCTCTGAAATTAATTGTTCACCAATTAAATCATCAAGTACGGAAGAAAGCTGTTTCATTGTTTCATTTAGTACTTCCTCTTCGTTATAACATGGAACAACAACCGTTAATAAAGGTTTCGTGTAAATCATAAAAAATCCTCCTTGAAGTCTACTTCACTTCATATAAATAAATCTTCCAAGCTGAATCTGGGTGTTCGAACGCTTTTTTAAAGACTAAGTTATTTTCTTCATTATTTTGTATAGGCACTGCTGATAAGAAATAACGTCCACCGAGTTCTTTGAAAGCTTCCGTATTAAGTTCTAAATGTTGAATGACTTTTTTAGAATTCTTTTTATAGTCATATTTTTTCCCTAATTCATCAACGAATATATATAAACGTCCGCCCCAATCATCAAAATACTCTCTTAAAACTTTATTTTTTGCTAGCTCTTTTTCTATTATTTTCCGAAATGCATGTTTATATGTAAGCGGATATAAATTATTGTAAGTATCTACCGTATAAAATCCGTTGTATTGAGAAATAGCAGGATGAATACCGATACTCGCGACACGATAAGAATCTTGAGGAAGACCTATATATTCTTTAATATCTTCAAACTGTTCCTCCGCGAAAAATTCTTTAAATGATGGTGACGGATGTTCAATGCCATACCGATATTCTTCGTTATAAGGAAGTAGTACAAGTAGTTGGGCGACCAAAATAATAGGTACAATTTTTCTCCAAACCTTTCCAATCCTCCAAAGTAGGTAGCAAGCAAGAGCAAAGCTTACATAAATGACAATAGGTGAAAGGAAATGGAAACGGGAAAAATTAAATGTATTAAGCAATTCGCTTTTCTCTTTTAACGGTACCCAACCTTCATACCACCAAAAGGCATACCATAAGGACAATAAATAATTAAAAGAAAATAAGGAAATGTAAAGCTTTTCTAATCTGCCTTTCTGTTTTTGGAAAATGACTATAAGTAATACACCAATTAAAACAGGCATAATGACAATATCGTGAATGGTTAAATCATGTGTATGTCCAATAAAAAAGTTTTTAAAGGATAGTTGGATCGTTTCCATTAAATTATTTTTCGATAAATAAAATTCTGTTCGATGATTCGGTTCTTGTTCAACGATCATAGAATAAAAAAGTCTGTATTCGACTAGTACGAAGACAAATGTCATAAAAGCAATACTTCCAAGGAAAGGAAGATTCCATTTTTTCGTTTTAATGAGGTCGTATAGCCATAAAAACCCTATTGCTGCTAGGAAAAAGAAAAATCCTAAAACAAAACTTGAGTATAACGGCAATAACCCTAGTGTTAACCAGTTTTTCCACGAATAATCTTTTTTACGAATGTTTAAAAATGCCCATAATGCTAAAGGATGTCCTAATGTACTTAACATTCCTGACGGCCAAACCGGAGTAATAGCAAATAATAAAGCTACTCCGACACGAATCAATACTGCTTTTTCATTTTTAACGACATAGTTCTTTAGGAGAAGGTACATCCCTAAAAATGCAAAGACTCTAGTAATAAGCATACTAATCGCGTACGCTGTCATCGATGGGAAGAGTGCATGTAACCATACAATGCCTGTCCATTCAGAACCAAGGGCCTCCCTTGGTAATCCATTAATAATTTGCGGAATTGTAGACGTTAACCCACCGAACATTTCTCCACTATTAGCTAACACTTTATACCATGCTAAATTTGAGTCTAAATTATCGTGAACACGTATATGTGCATTCTCACCTAAAATAAATAAAGGGGATACGAATAGTAATATCCCAATTAGTCCACCAATAACGTAAATTCTTTCTTTATGCTGCTGATAAAATTCTTTCATTTTAAACCATCGCTTTCTTTTTGTTCTGTCAAAATATTAAACGTTAAAACGACTATTAACGTTTCATCATTTTTAAAAAATGTGAAGGAATGACAATTTTTTTAAAAAGTCCATGCCAGCTATTATACTCTTAAATTGTAAATTTTGGTATATATTTTTAAAAATAATTCATGAAAAAATCGGTTTGCTTCTATACAAACCGATTTTTATATAGCCTCATAAACATAGATCTTCCAAGCTGAATCTGGATGTTCAAAAACTTTTAAGAGTGACAACCTATTTTCTTCGGCATTTAATATCGGGACCGAAGAAAAAATAAATCTTCCTCCCATGTCTTTAAATGCATCCGTATTAAGTTCGAGGTTTTTAATCACTTTCTTAGAATGTTTACGAAAATCGTATTTTTTTCCTAATTCGGCTACAAAAATATAACAACGACTCCCCCACTCATCATAATAAGTTTTTAACTTTTTACTTTTTTCTAACTCATTTTCAATAATTTTTCGAAACTCATATTTATAGGAGAGAGGGTAAAAATTGTTATAAGTATCCAATGTATAAAATCCGTTATATTGCGCAATGGCAGGATGAAGACCGATACTTGCCACTTTGTACTGATGTTGAGGTAGACCGATAAAATTTTTGATTTCTTCAAATTGTTCCGTTGCATAAAATTGCTTAAAAGAAGGCTCTTTCAGAACTATTCCAAATAAAATCTCTTCATTAAAGGGAACAAGAACTAAAATTTGTGCAATAATAAATCCGATGACCACTTTTCTCCATTTGACATATTTCTTCCATAATATATATAAACCGAGTCCAAAACTAGTATAGATGATGAGTGGTCTTAAAAAATGAAACCGAGCAAAATTAAATGTATTTAATAAATCAATTTTTTCTTTCAAAGGAATCCAGAGATTATTAAACCAGAGGGCGTACCAAAGCGAGAGAATGTAATTAAGAATAAATAGAAAAATAAATAATTGATCTTCCTTTTGTTTTTTCTTTTTGGTTAATGATATGAGCAATACAAGGGTAAGGATTGGGAGTATAACGAACGTATGAATGGTTAACACATGATTATGACCTAGAACAAAATTTTTGAAAGATAATCGTAATGAACGTGCGAAATCGTGTCTCGAAGATATAAATTCTAATCGGTGTACAGGTTCATGAGAAAATAGCATAGAATAGACGAGTCGATATTCAACGAGCATAAATATGCTACACATGAAAAAAATACTGCCTAGGAAAGGAAGGTTCCAATCTTTTTTTACAATTAAGTCATAGAGCCAAAGCAAGCCAATGGCCACAATGAAAAAGAAAAAACCAAGTACGATACTTGAATAGAATGGGAGTAACCCTATAGTAAGCCAATTTTTCCATGAGTAATTTTTGGCTCGAATATTTAAAAACGCCCAAAGTGCTAACGGATGTCCTAATGTACTTAACATTCCCGATGGCCAAAATGGTGTTAATGCAAAAGCTAAAGAAACACCAATAGTAATTGGATAGGCTTTTCGATCTTTTATGATATGTGTTTTTAAAAGTAAGTACATTCCGATAAAAGCAAAAAATCTAGTGATGAATTGGCTCCAACTATAAGCAGTCATTGACGGAAGAAAGTAATGCAACAATACAATACCTGTCCATTCAGAGCCATAAGCATTACGAGAAAGTTGTCCACCAATGACCTGAGGAATTTTTGCATCTAAATTTCCAAATGTCTCCCCACTCTCTTTTAACACCTTATACCAAGCTATGTTTGAATCGAGATTGTCATGAACTCGGATGTGGGCATTTTCCCCTAAAATGAAAAGTGGAGAAATGAATAATACAATAGCTGCAATTGCTAAAAGAAATAAATAAGATTCTCTTTTGGATTGAAATTCCATTGCGGATCACCTATTTCCTAATTCAATAACTTATTATGAACCGAAACCTTTTGAATATGTATCATTTTCCAAAATAAAAAAGAATGCCCCCTCTTTTGGGAGCATTCTACGCTTTTACAATAATTCCATTGATGATGGCCCGTTCTAATTCGTGCGCTGGTAGTTTTGATTTCGTAAGGAACTCTTCGTAACTGAAGGGATTTTCACCTATTTCTTTCAAAAACGGATATAATTTCTCATTTTTTAAGTAGCGATACTCATAATCATTATAAATTCCATGTTTTGATATATAGCACCATGGAGCAAGTTTATATAACTGCGGGTGATTGTTATTACTAGAAGTGATGCCTCTATCAGAAATTTCTGCATGAGTTATGACACGTTCATAACCAGCCATATTTTCTTCGTAATTATAGTTTTTGTCAATAAAAGAATGAATCAAATCAATATTGATTTCTTCATTCATCGTTGATAAAACAGCTTGAACGGCATCTTCAATATCCCCGTAATCGACTTTTTTTACTGAGTAGCCTTCTGGAACAATCGTTCTTTGTGCCGCGACTTTTGAAACAACAACAGGAGTACCGCAAGCAATGGACTCGAGTTGAACGTATCCGAAGGCTTCAATCATATTCCCGATACAAAGAGTAACGTCTGCTAAAGAATAAATTTTCGGCATTTCTTCATTAGGAAGCCAATCGAAAAAAACTATAGAATCATGAATTTCTAATGCCTTTGCTTCCTCCATCACAGACTGATAAAAGTGTTTAGTTTGTTCAGACACTTTTTCATCAAAATGTTTTGGCATGAGAAGCTTAATGTTTCTTCCCTTGACTTCTTTTTTTAATCGTTTAACAACTTCAAAAGTCTCAAATATTCCTTTTACTCGCTCAGGTCGATGTGGAAATAATACAACAAAATCGTTTTCTTCGATCCCTAATTTTTCTCTCCAATGGCTACTTGTTGGTTTATAAAGTTCAAGGTTGATTCCATTTCTAACTATGGTCATTCGTTCAGAGATATTTGGTATGACGCGACCGACCGTACCTTTTATACATTCGTACATATATTCACATGATACAATGAGTTGATCTCGGTTCGTATGAAAGGCCGACATTTTTGCTTCTGGGTATACATAGTTTTTTAGAGAAGCGACCGTTGGGATATCCGTATGTAAATATCCGTAATCCATTTGCGAGTCATGCATATAAAAAACATCATGTTTTTTTGCATACTCCCGAATGATTTCATAGGAGTAAGCTAAATGATATGGATGTGTGTCGCTTGGGATTGGAAATGTCTCTTTAAATCGAAGGATAGGCAGAACTTCTACTCCTTCGCATAATTGATATGGCTCAAAATTATCTTGTCTACGATTCGTAAGAACAGTAACGGTATGCCCTTTTTTGGAAAAATAAAATAAAAGTTCTCTTAAATGTTTTTGAGATCCTCCAATCGATACATCTTTTAAAATGGATGCCATAGAAAATACTAAAATTTTCATAAAAAAACCCCTGTTTATAGTGTCATTTATGTTTAAGTTTATTATGAATCCAACATTATGTCACGGAAAATAGAAAACCTCTAATCAAAATGACTAGAGGAAAAGCTTATTTAGCTTCTTTATTCTTTATATAGATACCAACTAATAATAAAATAGAAGAGATAAAGGCTATATAGAGACCGGAACCTGCAAAGTTTCCTAATGGAGTGTTTACTAGCGAGTAAAAGTAAATCATCGCAACAATCGCAGCAATACCACATACCATCCCGGCAATTTTATGCATCGGCTTTTTTGCAAGAATTACATATAGAGGGTATGCAAACAATAATAGAACGAATATGCCATCTGTAGAAAAACCGATGGAAGAACCAAAAACAATGTCAACCCATGGTAAAAATAAAGATAGAAAAAATAAGGCTGAAGCAACAACGATTACAGCACCGCCTTGCCCCCACTTTTTAATCAAAAGATACCCTCCCTTTAATCCCTTTGTTAAAAAGATATGATAACAAAGCTATATTAGTAAAAAAGAGTGTTATCTCTATTCTATTCATTACTCCTAAAAACTAAAGAAGTAAATGATAACCATTTTATATGAATGCATTAGGGATCAAGAACATAATGGGAAATTTAATAACAATTATTTTTTCGTGAAAGGACTATGAATGAGGGAATAATGAAAAAGGAATAAGATGCAGACTGAGTGTGGTGATCATTGAATAAAGGGAGAAAATATGATAAAATAGCATAGCGACACACAAAATACCAAAAATAAAAATAATTACCCAATTTAATTTTAACAAAACTATTTTGTGTTGTCAACAGTTTTTATAAAATTGTGGGGTGTATATGATGAGTAATCCTACTCAAGAATGGATGAAGGAGCAACAAAGGGTAGATTTTGTTGTTAAGGAGATAGAAAAAAAGAAAATTGAACTAACGGAAAAATCAGGCGATCTCAAAGGGGATATTGTCGATTTTAGGAAAAATTTTTGGGAGGATGTAACGGTAAATGTTGATGAGCCGGACGATTTTGGTGAAACATTTACAAGTATCAAACAGCAGGTTGAACTATTAGCAGAGCGTGAACGTACACATTCACAAATGTCTAGGCAAATAAAAATTTTAGAGAGATTGAAAGACTCCCCTTATTTTGGTCGAATTGATTTTTTGGAAGACGGGGAAGAAAAAGCGGAAAAGATTTATATTGGTCTTTCTTCATTTATCAGTAAAGATAATCAATTTTTGATTTATGATTGGAGAGCTCCTGTTTCTAGTCTTTACTATGATTATGGTCCAGGGGAAGCAGAATATGATACACCTGGTGGAAAAATAAAGGGAGAGATGAAGCTTAAAAGGCAATTTGTTATTAAAAATAGTAAGATAGAAGGAATGTTTGAAACAGGTATTACGATCGGTGATGAAATTCTTCGAGAAGTACTCGGGAAAAATGCAAGCACACAGATGAAAAGTATTGTGTCAACGATTCAAAAAGAACAGAATCGAATCATTAGAAATGAAAAAAATCGAATTTTAGTTGTACAAGGGGTTGCTGGTAGCGGGAAAACTTCTGCTGCTTTGCAACGTGTCGCTTATCTATTATATCGATATAGAGGAAGTATTCGTTCTGATCAGATTATGCTTTTTTCTCCTAATCCATTATTCAATAGCTATGTATCTACTGTTCTGCCTGAACTTGGCGAAGAAAATATGAACCAAACGACGTTTCGGGAATTTTTATTGAATCGGCTTGGTTCACAATTTAATATAGAAGACTCTTTTGAACAAATTGAATATTTATTAAGCCAAGAAGAGTCAGCGGAATATCAGGCTAGATTGAATGGAATTCGCTTTAAGGCAAGTCTCCAATTTAAAACTTTATTAGAACGATATATACAATATTTAAGTCATCAAGGAATGAAATTTAAAGGGATTAAATTCCGTGGTACTACGATTATCTCCGCAAAAGAAATATATGAAAAATTTTATTCCTTTGATCAACATTTACCTATTCCAAATCGTATTCAAATGTTAAAAGATTGGATCAAAAGAATCGTAAAAAAATATGAGAGAGCAGAAAGGAAAAAAGAATGGGTCGAACGAGAAATTGAACTGTTGGATAAAGAAGAGTACTTACATGCATTTAAAAAGATTCAAAGAGACAATCGTTATACCGAGAATTCTTTTGATGATTATCAATCAGAAAAGAGAATCCTTTCACAATTGGTAGTGAAAAAAAGATTTCAAACATTATATAAAAAAATAAGCCAATTTCAATTTATCCATTTAAAAGCAATCTATAAAGAGCTTTTTTCTAACTTAACATTAGTAAGAAATTTATGTAAGGATGATATCCGTTTACCAGACAATTGGGAAACCATTTGCGACTTAACCGTCCAACAGCTACTTCGTTCGAATCTTCCTTACGAAGATGCAACGCCCATTCTATATTTAAAAGATTCAATGGAAGGGAGAAAACCAATCTCAGTTATACGTCACGTCTTTATTGATGAGGCACAAGATTATTCTCCTTTTCAATATGCTTATTTTAAACAATTATTTCCTAACAGTAAGTTTACGATATTAGGTGATATGAATCAGGCGATATACTCACATACCATTGAATCTCCTGCCCGTTCCATTAGGAGTGCTTTTGAAGGAGAAAGTATTGAGGAAATTACATTGACTCAAAGTTATCGATCTACGAAGCCTATCGTATTGTTTTCAAGAGAATTTCAGAAAAATGCCTCTCAAATTCTCCCTTTTGAAAGAGATGGTAAAGCGCCTGTCATTACACTTGTTGATGAGAAAAATTTGACGAAAACATTAATAGATAAAATTCAAATGCTAAAGGAAAGTAATCATAAGACAATTGCTATAATATGTCGTACATCTAAAGATTGTAAAATTGTTTATGATCGGCTCAAATATCACCTCTCTGTTCGGTTAATGGAAAAAGGCACAGTTATGTTTGAACCTGGTGTATTAATCATACCTGCCTATTTGGCAAAAGGTATTGAATTTGATGCGGTTGTCATTCATGATTGTTCGAAATATCAAATAGAAAATGATTTTGAGCGTAATATTTTTTACACAGCGTGTACAAGGGCAATGCATGAACTACATTTAATCCAAACAAAAAATGATACAAAACTATTTGATTCTATACCAAATGATTTATATATACTTGAAAACAAAACAAAAGCCGCTAAATAGCGGCTTTTGTTTAATTCGTTAAGTTAAGCAGTTTAGTTAATTTTTCTTGATCAAAACCGAGAACGACTTCTTTTTCGTTATCTTTCATGATGACAGTGACTGGTGTAGCAGAAGCGCCTAGATCAATAGCTTCTTGTAAATATTTTTGATTTTTTCTAATATCCCGTTCTTCAAAGGAAATGCCATTGTTTTTAAGCCATTCTTTTTCTGCTTGACAAGGTGAGCAAGTTTCTTGGGTATAAATAATTACTTTGTTCTCCAATTTCAACGCCCCTTTCCCTACTTACTATAAGTAATATGTAACTTTTAATCAATGTAAACGTCTAATCTAATGAAATTAATATGGGTATTTCATATTCTTTAATAATAATTAAATTATATAGAGAAAATAATATAATATAAAATATTCAGTAAATTAAGATAATTTTATATCTATTTAATATATTAATATATTTAAAATTTTATAATAGAAAAATTAAAAACTATTGAAATTAACAAAAAACTATGATTAAATGGGAATTGCTAGTAATTCCAAATTTTACATAGGAAAATAGGAGGAAGTCGTAATGAAGAAGTTCCTTTTAATGTTATTAGCGGCGTGTTTATTGATTTTTGCTGCTTGTAGCAATGAAAAAGCAAGTGAAGATAATAAAGAAGATAAAAAAGCAAAAGAAGAACAAGAATTAAAAGAAATTAGGGGAGAATTGTTAAGCTACCAAGCTGCATTAAACAAGTTGATTTATGCAGTTGATGGAAAATTTGCAAACTTACTAGATTCTGCAGAAAAAGAAGACTACACAGCAAAACAAGCAGTAGAAGAATTTAATAAGGCTGTTGATGAATTACCAATTCCAGAAAAACTGTCTGAGCAAAAAGAAGATATTCAAAAGGCTTTAGAGGATCTTAAAGCATTTATGAACAAAAAAGCGGAAATTATTGAGAGCGGCGGAAGCGATTTTGCCGATGCCCAACCTTTAAGAGAAGCATTCGTTGAGAAAATGACAGCTGTATTTAATAGTATCGAATTAGCAGTACCTGACTTTTCAAGCATTTTATAAAAAATATAAAAACTTACACCCCAATAGTTGAAAAGTGCAAGCTATTGGGGTGTATTTCTTTGTTTTTAAACTAAATGTTGGATTAAAGGACAATTTGATTGCAAAAATGCAACTTTTTTAATTTCTCTATTATTTGAATGGTTGACAGACGAAACGCGCAAAGGAAACGCAGCCTATCTCAATTTTTGAGATGGGCTAATTTTGTTTGAAACCATATTAAATTAACTATCATTGGCTCAAAAATTCATAGGGATGGAAGCATTTATTCTTCTAATAGTTTTCGCAAATCGGATAGTTCTTTTTCAATGTTTTCTAGCATTTGCTCTGCTTTTGAAGGATCGTGTCCTACAGATTCAAGCTTTTCGATATCTCCTTGAATTCTAATGTAATCCATCTTTAATTCTGCTATTTTTTGTTCAATCTCTGATTTTGACAATGATAACACCTCAAGAAATTTAGATTTTTTATCATTTTACATGGAATAGTTGCTAGAAATCAAATGAAAGGCTGCAGGTATTGACCTGCAGCCTTTTCTATTATTCTTCAATTGTTACGTTTCTAAGTAGGTACATTCCACTTGGATGAGTAGAGAATCCTTTAACATTTGTGCTTACACCAGTAATGTACTCAGTGTGTAATAAGTAAACCATTGGTGCAAGTTCTACAAGTTTTTCTTGAGCTTGTTTGTATAGAGCTTTACGTTTTGTATCGTCAGTTTCCTTACGAGCTTCTTCTAAAATTTTATCTAGTTCAGAATCTTTTAAGAATGTACGGTTACCAGGTTCTCCTACCATTGAAGAGTGGAATAATGGATACATTGCATAGTCAGCATCTGCAGTAGCAGTAGACCAACCTAAAATGAACATATTGTGTTTACCTGCAGCAGTATCTGCTAAGTAAGTACCCCATTCAATACTTTGAATTTCTACATCAATGTTTAAATCTCTTAATGCAGATTGTACATATTCAGCAATTTTTAAGCGTTCAGCATTACCTTCGTTTGTCCAGATAGTAGTTTTGAATCCATTTTCATAGCCTGCTTCTTTAAGAAGCTTTTTCGCTTCATCTAAATTGTATTCAAGTGGTTTTACAGACTCATCAAATCCATAAATATCTGGTGCTAGAGGTCCTACAGCAGGAACTCCTGTACCCTCATAAATACCTTCTAAAATTTGTTGTTTGTCAATTGCCATAGAAATAGCTTGACGAACTTTCACGTTATTAAATGGTTCTTTATCCAAATTGAAACCTAGGTAAGCTAAGCTTAAGCTTGTTTGACGTTGAATGTCAGCATTATCTAAGCTATCGATATGCTCCATATCACTTGGGCTGATGTTATCAGAAATATGGACTGTGCCAGTTTCTAATTCTGCGACACGAGTTAATGCTTCAGGAACAACTTTGAAAGTTACACTGTTAAGTTTTGCTGGTTCTCCCCAATAATTTTCGTTTTTCACAAGTTTGAGATGTTGGCCGGATTGCCATTCTTCAAGTTTAAATGGACCTGTACCGGAAGGGTTTTTACTAATATAACTTCCAGCTTGTTCGCCATTTTCCATTGCTTCATAGTCTTTGTCAATAGCTTCTTTACTGATGATAGATCCACCAGTATGCGCTAAATGAGCTAATAATGGAGCGAATGGATACTCTGTTTTAATTTGAACTTTATAAGTATCAACCGCTTTTACTTCAGTTACCATTTCATATAAGTGAGCTTTTGGAGATGCTACTTTTGGATCTTTAAGGCGATCAAAGTTTGCTACTACAACGTCTGCATTTAGTTCGCTTCCGTCATGGAATTTTACGCCTTCTTTTAATTTGAATTCCCAAGTTAAGTCATCGACTTGTTCCCAAGATTCTGCAAGAAGTGGTTTAATTTCAATATTTTCATCTTGGTAAACTAATGTTTCATAAATGTTGTATTGAACGTTACTAGACGGAACATCGTTGGATCCATGAGGATCTAAAGAAACAGCATCAGATGGCCATGCAATTGTTAAGTCGCCACCAGATTTAGCTTCATTGTTACCATCTTTCTTATCATCAGAAGATTTTTCTCCGCCTGAGCATGCTGCTAGAATCATAGATAATAGTAGCATGAAGGCAATGGATAGTAATGATTTTTTTGAATGCTTCATAAACATCCCCCTTTTAATTTTTTTGACTAAAAAGTCATATGTAGAAATATTTTAAAAATATTGGAGAAACTTTTTGGGAAAAATAAAATTTTCTTTAATATAACCCATAGAGAATAAATAAACAATATTGCAAATACAAAAACATGACTAAATATTCAGACATAGACAGACGTTTTTCTACATAATACAACATAATCATTGATAAATCAATGAGTAAATTTTTTGAAAATGTCGATTTTTGTTGAAAAAACTTTTTGCAAACTTCATAATTTACTAATAAAGGTATTACAAAAATACCTTTTTTCATGTAACATATGAAATAAAATGTCATTACATTTGCTAGAAAACTAGAAAGGATGGATGTCATGAACACTCAGGTTGATCCAACAATTGCTCCAAGTGATTCTTTACCACCAACCAAAAAGAAAAAGAGTTCAGGTTTTGCAACCTTCTACAAACGTCTAAAGAAAAATAAAGCCGCTTTAATAGGTGGTTATTTAATACTATTGTTTGCAATTATTGCGATCATTGGACCATTTTTTGTCGATGCCGATGACTTTTATACAGTTGATTATAAATTAAAATTACTTCCTCCTTCTGCTGATCATTTTTTTGGTACTAATCATAACGGAAGGGATATATTTACTGGTGTTATTCTTGGAATGAGAACGACATTAATTGTCGGATTTTTATCGGTAATATTAGCAGCAATTGTCGGAGTTTTACTAGGTATTATTTCCGGATATTATGGAGGCACCGTAGATTCTATCATTATGAGAATTATGGACGTATTATTAGCATTCCCAGGTATTTTACTAGCTTTAGCGATTGCTAGTGTGCTTGGCGGTAGCATTATGAACGTGATTATCGCTGTTGCTGTATTTTCTGTACCTGCATTTGCAAGAATTGTTCGCGGGTCAACCTTAGCTGTAAGAAACTTAGAATATGTAGACGCCATAAAAGCATTAGGTGCAAGCGATACGAGGATTATTTTTAAACATATTTTACCGAATATTTTGTCACCTATTATTGTTCAAGGAACTTTACGTGTTGCAACAGCTATTTTAACGGCATCAGGATTGTCATTCTTAGGATTGGGGCCAACACCTCCTTCTCCTGAGTGGGGTGCAATGTTAAATGAAGGGCGAAATTATATTTTTAAATATCCTCATGTAGCATTGTTTCCAGGATTAGCAATTGCGATTGTTGTTTTAGCGTTTAATATTTTTGGAGACGGTCTCAGAGATGCCCTTGATCCAAAATCTAAAAAATAGAGAAGAGGTGGCCGAATGATAAAATATGTTGTACGAAGATTAATACAAACGATACCAGTGTTAATTGGGGTAACGTTATTAGTTTTCTCATTAATGCATTTAATTCCAGGGGATCCTGCACAAATTATCGCAGGTGAAAGTGCCCCTAAAGAGCAAGTAGAGCAATTAAGAGAAAAGCTTGGTTTAAATGAACCTGTTTATGTTCAATATGGAAAATTTTTAGGTAATATCATTCAAGGGGATTTAGGAACATCTATTCGAAGTAATGCTCCTGTTATGGACGAAATTAAAATCAGATTTTGGATAACCGTGGAATTAGCTATATATAGTACGATTTTGAGTGTGTTTATTGGATTAATTGCTGGTGTAATATCTGCTGTAAGACAATATAGCATTCTAGATGTTGTTATCATGATTGTGGCATTGTTCGGACTTTCGATGCCAAACTTCTGGTTAGGTCTTATGTTAATTAAAAAATTTGCCGTCGACTTAATGCTCGTACCTCCTTCTGGTTGGGGGACATGGCAACAAATGATTCTACCTGTTATTACTCTCGGAACCGGAGGAGCTGCAATTGTAGCAAGAATGACGCGATCAAGTATGTTAGAGGTTATAAGCCAAGATTATATCAGAACAGCAAGAGCAAAAGGTGTTCGAGATCGAGTGGTTATTTATAAACATGCGTTAAGAAATGCGTTAATTCCTGTTGTAACGGTAGTGGGATTGGAGTTTGGTTCATTCTTAGGTGGTGCTGTATTAACCGAAACGGTATTTGCCATTAACGGAATGGGAAGACTCGTCGTTGAGGCAATTCGGGCAAGAGATTTCCCTGTTGTACAAGGAACAGTTTTAATCATTTCCCTATTGTTCGTACTCGTAAACTTATTGGTTGATATTTCATACCGCTACTTAAATAAACGAATTGAACTGAAATAATAAATCAACATTCAAAGTGAGGTGACAATCATGAGTAAAGAAAATATTTTAGAAGTTCGAAACTTGCAAACGGTATTTAAAACGGAAGATGGAGAAGTGAAAGCTGTCAACGGAGTTTCCTTTGATGTACCTAAAGGAAAAACTCTAGGACTCGTAGGAGAATCTGGATCGGGAAAAAGTATAACATCTCTATCAATTTTACGTTTAATAGATAAGCCAGGAGAAATTAAAGGGGGAGAAATTCTTTTTAAAGGGAAAAACCTCTTAGATTTGTCCAAAAAGGAAATGAGAGAAATTCGCGGAAATAAAATATCGATGATTTTCCAAGAACCGATGACGTCGCTAAATCCTGTGTATACCATTGGGGATCAAATATCAGAAGCTTTTATCATTCACCAAGGATTAAGCAAAAAAGTGGCAATGGAAAAATCGGTAGAAATGCTAAAACTAGTTGGGATTCCTTCTCCGGAGAAAAGGGTGAAACAGTATCCGCATGAATTATCCGGTGGAATGAGACAACGGGTAATGATAGCGATGGCGCTTGCATGTAATCCGGATTTATTAATCGCGGATGAGCCAACAACCGCTTTAGACGTGACCATTCAAGCGCAAATACTTGAATTAATTAAAGATTTACAAAAACGATTAAATATGTCTGTAATTTTTATTACCCATGATTTAGGGGTTGTAGCTGAAACGTGTGACTTAGTTGCCGTTATGTACTGTGGAAAAATTGTTGAATATTCGGATGTTCGTTCATTATTCAAAAAACCAAAGCATCCATATACCGTGGGGCTATTAAACTCCCTTCCTCGTCATGATATTGATCAAGAAGAACTAACAGCCATTAAAGGTACTGTGCCAAGTCCGAAAGATATGCCGGCAGGTTGTGCATTTGCACCGAGATGCCCACATGCATCGGAAATTTGCCACAAGAAACTTCCTGATTTGCAAAACGTAGATGGAAATCAAGTACGCTGTTGGATTTATACCGATGAGTGGGATGGAGAAAGGGAGGTAGACATTTACAATGGACAAAGTATTGCTCAAAGTTAACCATTTAAAACAATATTTCCCAATTAAAGGGGGTTTTTTAGGTAGAACAGTCAACCATGTAAAAGCTGTTGATGATATTTCATTTGAAATATATGAAGGTGAAACAGTAAGTATCGTAGGCGAATCTGGATGTGGGAAGTCAACGACTGGTCGAGCGATTCTTCGATTAGAAGAACCAACATCTGGAGAAGTTTGGTTTGAAGACAAAAACATCTTGTCGATGAGTAAAAAAGAAATGCGGAAAATGCGCAAAGATATTCAAATCATTTTCCAAGATCCTTACGCATCCTTAAATCCTCGCCAAACGGTAGTAAAGATTATTGAAGAAGCGATGGAGATTCAAAATATCGTTCCGAAAAAGGAAAGAAGAGAACGTGCTTTACAACTGCTAGAAACTGTTGGAATCAATCGCTATCAAGCGGATCGTTATCCACATGAATTTAGCGGGGGACAACGCCAAAGGATTGGAATCGCACGCGCTCTATCAGTAAATCCTAAGTTGATTATATGTGATGAAGCGGTTTCCGCACTTGACGTATCTATTCAAGCTCAAGTATTAAACTTATTGAAAAAATTGCAAAAAGAATATAAATTGACGTATATGTTCATCTCCCATGACCTAGGGGTTGTTAGACATATTTCAGATAGAATTATTGTCATGTACTTAGGTAAAATTGTGGAGATAGGGGATAAGTTATCATTGTTTGAAAATCCACAACATCCGTATACAAAAGCGCTCTTGTCAGCGATCCCTGTTCCTGACCCGGAAAGGAAAAAAGAAAGAATTATTCTTAAAGGAGATGTACCTTCACCGATCAATCCGCCTGAAGGCTGCCGTTTCCATACAAGATGTCCGTTTGCAACAGAGCGTTGCAAGAAGGAAGTGCCTGAATTAAGACAAGTGGAAGCTAGTGGAGAAAAACATATGGCTGCTTGCCACTATTTTGAAGAAATCTCAAAAGGATTAAAAGTTGCCAACTAAATAAATGACCCGATTTTTTGGAATATTATAGAATTGACTACGGTAATAACCGTAGTTTTTCTTTTTTATACAAGTTTTTAGTTAAGAAGCATATCAAATGAACTCCATCATTGAAAAAATATATACCATTTTTAACGTTCATTTAAACAAAAAATGGGTATTGAATGTTTGGCTATCAGTCTATTCTCATGTTCTTCTGAAAAAAAGGTAATAGTATATATAAGAAGAATTTTTGTTAAAATGTCCATTCCATATAAACATTAAATAGTAATTGTGATAGAATATAGTGTATACAAGTTATCAAAGGACATTGTTGTACTTCTGAAATGGACAAATGTTTATAAAGCGCTTACATAATTAAAAAGGAGTGAAAAGAGATGTCAAGTAAAACCCTTCAATCATTTTTAACTGAAAACTTGAATGACTTAAAGGAAAAAGGATTATATAACGAAATTGACCCAGTTCAAGGCCCTAATGGTCCTATTATTACGATTAATGGAAAAAAACTAATCAATTTATCTTCAAACAACTACTTAGGTTTAGCAACAGATGAAAGATTAAAAGAAGTAGCCATTCAGGCTGTGAAACATTATGGGGTAGGAGCGGGCGCTGTTCGTACTATTAACGGTACATTAGATCTACATGTACAGCTAGAAGAAACAATTGCAAAATTTAAAGGAACAGAAGCTGCAATCGCTTATCAATCTGGTTTTAATTGTAATATGGCTGCTATTTCAGCGGTAATGGATAAAAATGATGCGATTCTTTCTGATGAATTAAACCATGCATCTATTATAGACGGATGTCGATTATCAAAAGCGAAAATCATTCGTTACAACCATTCAGATATGGATGATTTAAGACAAAAGGCTAAAGAAGCAAAAGAGAGTGGACAATACCAAAAAATTATGGTCATTACTGATGGCGTATTCTCGATGGATGGGGATATTGCTAAATTACCTGAAATCGTAGAAATTGCTGAAGAATTTGACTTAATTACTTATGTAGATGACGCGCACGGTTCCGGTGTTTTAGGAAAAGGTGCAGGGACGGTAAAACATTTTGGTTTACAAGAGAAAATTGACTTCCAAATAGGGACTTTATCAAAAGCTATTGGAGTCGTTGGAGGATATGTCGCAGGAAGAAAAGATTTAATTGATTGGTTAAAAGTTCGTTCTCGACCATTCTTATTCTCAACAGCTGTCACTCCTGCCGATGCAGCAGCAGCTAAAAAAGCAATTGAATTAATAATGGAAAGTACAGAATTATATGACCGTCTATGGGAAAATGGAAAATACTTAAAAGAACAATTAAAAGCATTAGGATTTAATATCGGGAATAGTGAAACGCCAATTACACCATGTATCATTGGTGAAGAAACATTAACACAACAATTTAGTAAGCGTCTATTTGAAGAAGGTGTTTATGCTAAATCCATTGTATTCCCAACCGTTCCACGAGGCACTGGTCGAGTAAGAAATATGCCAACTGCAGCACATACGAAAGAAATGCTTGATCAAGCAATTTCCATTTATGAAAAAGTTGGTAAAGAATTAAATATTATTTAAGGGCAACAAAGTGGAGACATAGGAGGAAGAAAATGAAAAAGATTTTAGTAACAGGTGCATTAGGACAAATAGGATCAGAACTTGTCACTAAATTGAGAGATATTTATGGAAATGAAAACGTCATTGCTACTGACATTAGAAAAAATGAATCGGAAGCTGCCACTTCTGGTCCATTCGAGATATTAGACGTTATGGACAGTCAAAAAATGTATGACATTGCAAAAAAATACGAAGTGGATACGATTATGCATTTAGCGGCTCTCCTTTCCGCAACGGCAGAAGCAAAACCACTGCTTGCATGGAATTTAAATATGGGTGGTTTAGTGAATGCTTTAGAGGTCGCTCGAGAACTAGGGACACAATTTTTCACACCAAGCTCTATAGGTGCGTTTGGTCCTTCTACCCCGAAAGATCAAACCCCTCAAGATACGATTCAACGTCCAACTACAATGTATGGAGTGAATAAAGTATCTGGAGAGCTTTTATGTGACTATTATTATCATAAATTTAATGTGGATACACGTGGACTTCGTTTTCCTGGCCTAATTTCATACGTAGCACCTCCAGGTGGGGGAACGACAGATTATGCAGTCGAAATTTATTATGAAGCATTAAAAAATAAGAAATATACATCATATATTGCTAAAGGAACTTATATGGATATGATGTATATGCCAGATGCGTTAAATGCCATTGTAGATTTAATGGAAGCTGATGGTTCTAAGTTAATTCACCGCAATGCATTTAACGTTACAGCTATGAGTTTTGAACCGGAAGAAATAGCAAAAGAGATTCAAAAGCACATTCCTGAGTTTGAGATTTCATATGATGTCGACCCAATCCGTCAAGGTATTGCCGACAGTTGGCCAAATTCCATTGATGCAACTGCAGCAAAGGAAGAATGGGGATTTAAGGCGGAATATGACTTAGCAAAAATGACAGTGGATATGTTAGATAAATTAAAAAAGAAATTTGAGGAGGAATAAAACCTCCTCTTTTTTTATTAGATTGTTAACTGCAAAGGAATGTTTATATAAAAACGAATAAAAATAAAAGATAGAAAATCATCTTCTTTCAGAATAAAATAGGATTGTTACTTATCCAAAAAAGGAGATACATATATGAACGAACGGTCGATTAAAGAAAGTTGTTGCGAATTAGCCGAGAAATTAGATAGCATGAAAATTCCCTATTATTTCGATAAAGAATCTTCTGCTATCTTACAAGGAGTCACTTTTCCAAAATATATCAATATTATTACTATTTATGTTCAATGGGATTTGATCCAAGACGTATACGATCAATTTCAGTCATTTTCTCCATCACCAATCATTAAAGATATGAGAGAATCTTACTTTCAATTTTATATGGGCGATCTATTTGTAGAAATAAAAGCGATGCATAATACAACCATTCGGACAAATCCATATTTAATAACCGTAGAGTTGAACAATCGCAGTATATCTTGTTTATCGATTTATGCGATGATTTTTGATGTGCTAGTAGACAACGATATGAAAACCGCCATACATCAATATTTAAATAAGAAACAGGAAAATATGAATGAACAGAACCAATTAGCATGGAATCAAAATCAGTTTGAGGCTCTCGTAAAAAGATATGGGAGACCTGAAGAAAGAGTGGAAAAAATTAAGAACAATCCTTCATGGACATTACATCCGTTTTATAAGTATTTTGGGGATGTTCAGGGGAAAAATATCGTTCATTTACTAGGTTCTAACGGAATAAAAGCAACTGCACTATCCATCCTTGGGGCTGATGTGACCGTCATTGACTTTTCAAAAGAGAACGAACAATATGCACGTTTATTAGCAGAAGAAAGTGGTCAATCAGTGAAATATATTAATCAAGATTTGTTACAAGTGAATGATGATTTGAACGGAACATTTGATATTGCGTTTATGGAATTAGGGGTTCTTCACTATTTCCTTGATTTGCATATGTTATTCAAAAAAGTTTCGAGCTTGTTAAAACAGGGAGGATTATTTATTTTACACGAATTCCATCCAGTTTCTACGAAGTTAATAACGTCAAAAGGAAAGAAACATAAAGTAACGGGGAATTATTTTAATCCTTCTATCATAGAAAGTGATGTTGCCTTTGCCAAATTATTAGATGAGAAAGACCAATTACAAAAAGTCTATCATCGAAAATGGACATTAGGTGAAATCATTACCGCGATGGCCAGTGAGCAATTACAAGTTCAAATACTAGAAGAAGAACCAAACCATAAATTAGATGATATTGGGATTCCAAAAACGTTCACCGCAGTAGCCAAGAAGATAAAGTTAGATTAAAACATAACGAGCTACAGTTTAAAAAAAGCTGTAGTATTTTTTTATGGAAAAAGTTTTATTAAAGAAATTATAAATCCTTCCATTAGTTGATAATAAGTGCATTGTAGAGATTATTTATGGTATTCTTTTTGATAGGTTATTTTTTTTATATATCGATTTATTGAATTGCTACAGATGCAGGAGGATAAATATATGCTATATTACATTAGTTTATGGGTGGGGAAAATAGCCGGTCTATTAAGTAAAATGATTGGAAAAAGCGGTACTAGCATTCCAGGAATGGTTGCATTAAAAATTAAACCAGATCTGTTAGGTCATTTAGCCAAACAGGTTGATCATATCGTATTAATTACAGGTACAAACGGGAAAACAACAACATCCAATCTCGTTTCTACAATTTTTTCTGAGACGGGAGAAAAGTATATAAATAACTCTGAAGGTAGTAATTTAATTTCAGGTATAACTTCTAGCTTTATGAAAGAGACGAATCTGTTTGGAAAAATTAAAGATGTAAAATATGCCATCATTGAAGTAGATGAAATAACATTAATTAATGTCCTTAAATATGTCACGCCAGATATGATTGTGATAACAAATTTCTTCCGTGATCAGCTAGATCGATTTGGAGAAATTGATGAACTGATCAAGAAAATGGAAAATGCTATTCGTCCGGTAAAAACGAAATTAATTTTAAATGGGGATGACCCGTTTAGTTACCGGTTGAAAAGTTTAAAGAAAGATACGGTTTATTTTGGTTTAAATAAAGATGCTTATGAATTTGAAAAACATGAAATGTCAGATTCGAAATTTTGTCCAGATTGCGGACAAGAATTAATTTATGACCATAGCCATTATGGACAACTCGGATATTATCGCTGTCCTTGTGGCTTTGAACGTCCTTTTATTCAATATGAATTAGAACGAATTGAAGCGGAACCTTTTGTTTCTGTTCAATTTAAAGGAGACGTTTATAACAGTCAATTAAAGGGTGACTATAACGCTTATAATTTAGCGGCAGCAATTGCTTGTTCCATTGAAATAGGTGTAGATAAGGAAAAAATTAAACGGGGAATAGAAACATATAAACTCCAAAATGGAAGAATGCAAACATTTACGTGTAATGGATATCGATATACGTTAAATCTTGCGAAAAATCACCAAGGTGTAAATTCCACATTGTCTAGTTATTTAAAAGACGAATCCGAAAAACAAATGGTTCTATTCTTAAATGATTTAGGTGCTGATGGAACAGATGTATCATGGATATGGGATGCTGATTACGAATTGTTAAATAGACCAGATGTAACAAGGGTTATATGTTCTGGCAGACGAGCCTATGATTTAGCCGTTCGTATTCAATACGCTGGAATACCGAAAGAAAAAATTGAAGTTTATCCTTCTATTCAGGAAGCAGTAGAAGAAGCAACCAAGCTCCCAATGAATTCGTATTTCATTTCTACGTATACAGCCTTAGAACAAGTCCGTACATCTTTAGAACGCCATCCGAATGTGAAACAGGAGCAAGTACAAAGGAGCAATGAAGCATGAAAGAATTAAATTTATATCATTTCTTTCCTGATAAATTAAATTTATATGGTGATCGTGGAAATATTATTATTTTAAAAAAGCGGTGTGAATGGCGCGGTATACAATTGAATGTGCATGAAGTGAAAAAGGAAGAAGACCTTCATTTAACAGATGCCGACATCTTCTTTATCGGGGGCGGAAGTAATCGAGAGCAAAGTTTATGTACGGATGAACTGTTTAAAATCAAAGATGAATTTAAAGCTGCCATTGAGGATGGTGTAGCGGCTTTGACCATTTGCGGAGGTTATCAATTTTTAGGAGATTACTATGAAACAGCAGATGGGGAAAGAATGAGAGGCCTTGGAATATTAAATTTTTACACAAAGGCAACTAGTAATGATCCAAAAGACCGTTTAATTGGTGATTTACGGGTTCAATCAGAAAAGTTTGGACAAGTAGTAGGTTATGAAAACCATAGTGGTGAGACGTTCCATTCATATGAGACGATTGGAGAAGTAATTGGCGGATTTGGTAACAATCGAAATGATCGTAAAGAGGGATTGATTTATAATAATTTAATCGGAACATACTTACATGGTCCAATATTAAGTAAAAATCCGCGAATCGCTGATTGGTTGTTACAACAGGCGTTAGAACGAAAATACGGAGATTCATCTATTTTAACTAACCATCCTATTGATGATGAGTTCGCTAACTTGGCTAATGAACAAATTTGGAATCGAGATTCAGGAACTAAGAAATATCGTTTATTTTAACAAAAAGCATCAGGAGAGACGATTCTGAAGTGACCCCAAAGGTTAGACACGGTTATTTCATTTAAGCAGGTTGTTCAAAATGAGTTCGGTATTGTACCGGACTCATTTTTAATTTTGCCTTAATTCGTTTCGTGATGTAATAGTTTATATACTCTTCAAGTTCCTCTATAATGTGTTCCACACTTTCATATTCAGAAATTCAGACTTCATAATCCCAAAAAAAATTCTCCATGACCGAGTTGTCGTAACAGTTTCCTTTGCGAGACATACTTTGCACAATGTTTTCTCTTTTAGGGCATGACGATATTGCTTCTTTTGATAATGCCAGCCTTGATCAAAATGCATTATAATCGTATACTCTACTGGTCATTTTTTGAATGCTTTTTCTAACATTTCAGAAACAAGTGAGTATGTTGGTCAATGACCAATTGTATAAGTAATAATTTCACCGTTAAATAAGTCTAAAACAGGTGATAACAAATGGGGTGCCGTTCATTCTCTTGATGATTTTTATCATGAGAACATTTTAATGGACATGTGAGTAAGAGGAAAATATAAAAACCTATAAGCATTAAAGCCTATAGGTTTCTGGATTAAAAGATAAAATGTGCGACTAATACGATAATTGGTAATGTAATCAATGTACGTTGGATGAAAATAATCACTAAATCTAAGAAGTTAACAGGTATTTTTGATGCTAGAAGCAATCCTCCAACTTCAGACATATAAATGAGCTGAGTGACAGAAATCGTTGCTACGATAAAACGTGTCATTTCACTTTCAATACCGGAACTTAAAATTGCCGGCAAGAACATATCAGCGAATCCTACTACCATTAAAGGAGCTGCCTCTTTTGCTTCAGGAACTTGCAATAATTCTAATAAAGGAATAAACGGTGCTCCAACCCATTCGTAGAAAGGAGTTAGTGATAACATGAGGGCGATTGTACCAATCCCCATAACGATAGGGGCAACCCCTAACCACATGTCTAATATATTTTTACCTCCGTCTTTAAAGAATTCTTTAATGTTAGAATTGGAGGCAGCTTTTTTCAATGCCATTGAGTATCCCCATTGGGCACGTGTCATTCCTTTAGGAATAATCTCCCGTTGTCCTTCAACTTCCTTGCTGTAAGTATCAGGTTTTCGAGATAAAGGAGGTATTCTCGGCATAATTAAGGCAGCAACTATACCAGAGAATGTGACTGTTAAATAAAATGGAACAAACATATGTCCTAAACCAACTTCTTGAATAACAACGATACTAAATGTAATCGATACAATTGAAAACGTTGTCCCGATGATCGCAGCTTCTTTTTTCGTATAATAACCATCTTCGTATTGTTTACTTGTTAATAATACTCCGATTGTACCATCGCCAATCCAAGAGGCTAATGAGTCAATAGATGCACGACCAGGTAACTTAAATAAAGGTCTCATAAACTTGGTTAGTAGTGCACCAAAAAACTCGAGTAAACCAAAGTTTAATAGTAATGGGAGCAATAGTCCTGCAAATAAGAATACGGCAAATAATACGGATAATAGTCCGCCGTCTCCTAATAGAGTACCCCCTGTATCACTAGACCATACGATTTCAGGCCCGATTTGATAGAATGTCATAATGGCAAAAACAGCACCAAGAATTCGAATGATTAACCAAAAATAATTAACATTAAATAAATTATTCCAAAATGGGTATTTCAAAATGAATTCAGGCTTAAATAATTTTGTTAATAGAGAGCATATTGCTGTTAATGTGATTAAAAATGTCATGATCCCCGGAATATAAGGACCTAAAATATTTTCCTGTTGAATAAAATTAGCGAGAATAGCAACAGGGATTGTCCAAGATCCGTCAAATGGAATAGGGATCATAAAAAGAAATACACCGATAAGAGAAGGTATGAGAAATAACCAAAAGTTAGCTTTTTGTGTATTCATAATATCTCCTTTCTAGTTTTTTGGTGTTTATATTTATTCAATAATACTTATATTAATACAAAAACAAAGGAAATACTACTAATTTTTTTATAAATTCATCATTATTTTGTAAAAAATAAATGTAAGCGCTTAATTTTCGATAGAAAAAAGAAATATAGATTTATAGTTTTACAACCCTTAATTTAAAGGATTTGTGGTAAAATATGCAATAGTCTAAATATTCTGGTCTGAAATTTGGGGTGTTCAACATGTTGAAAATGTACATAACGTTTACAAAAAAAGCATTTATTCGTGCAGGAGCATATAGGTTTGAAGTGTGGTCCCGATTATTTTCAAATTTAATATTTTTACTCATGTGGAGTTCTATTTGGATAGCATTATATGCTGGAAAAGATGAAGCAGGAGGCGTAAGCTTCCAAGCGATGCTTACATATATAGTCGTGAGTCAATTTTTATCAGGAATTAATGGAGCAGGTACACCTTTGTGGGAAATTCAGGAAAAGGTGCGAACAGGAGATATATCGTTAGAATTAATGCGACCATTTGATGTCCCAACTCGATATTTATTTGCCGATTTTGGCAGTGTTGCCTTTTATATGATTACAGCTCTTTTACCAGTATATGTTGTGCTATTTTTCATTTTTGATTTATCCCTTCCTTCGACGATGCAAACTTGGATTTTCTTTATTATTAGTGCTTTATTAGGTTTCCTTATTCGTTATTGTATTGAACTTACTTTTGGTCTACTTACTTTCTGGTTAGTTGAAACCGGGGGAGTAGAAGATATTTTTTATTTTTCTGTTTCTTTATTGTCAGGATCAGTCATTCCGCTTTGGTTCTTTCCATCATGGCTTGAAACGTTAGCGATGTATTTACCGTTTCAGGGAATATATTTTATCCCAAACGCTATTTTTGTAGGGGAAATAACAGGTTCCGATTTATATCTTTCCCTTGGAGTTCAGTTCTTTTGGGTAATGATATGTTTTGCTATTTTAAGAATGATTTGGCGAAAAGCGGCGAAAAAGGTAGTTGTACAGGGAGGATAAGGTGATGGGGATTATTAAATATATAAAACTATATTTTCGGCTCGTATCCGCAGGGGTTCGGGCACAAATGCAATATCGGTTTGCTTTTATTATGAGAATTGTCGGAATGATTACTGCTTATACAGGTACAGCTGTAACGATGTGGGTTATGTTATATCAATTTCAACAGTTAGGATCATGGAATTTCTATGAAATGTTATTTTTATTTGCATTTGCCATTTTATCTTGGGGTTTTTGTATCATATTATTTTTTCATTTTAGAAGTCTTGATACATATATTCTCAATGGTACGTTTGATCGTTTCTTAGTTCGTCCCATTCATCCGTTCTTTCATTTCATGGCGATGAAATTTGATGTTGCTTCATTTGGACAATTTATATTTAGTATTTTTGTATTTATATGGGTTAGTGGAGTTTTAGATATAGGATGGAGCATAACAAAGTTTTTATTTTTAATAGCAGCAACGATTGGTGGAGTTCTTATTCAAGGCGGACTACTCGTCATGATATCGGCCATAGCCTTTTGGACAACAAAATCTGAACAATTTTATTGGGTAGCTATGTATCCAGCAAGAAATTTAACGTACTATCCGCTCGTCATTTATCCAAAAGTGATTCAATGGATTATAGCCTTTGTCATTCCGTTTGGGTTCGTGAATTACTTTCCTGTATCCGTCATTCTTGAAAAAGATATTCCTTTTTTTCCATCTTATATTGGGTACTTATCGCCACTTGTCGGAGTCATCTTTTTCACAATTGCATATATTATTTGGATGTTTGGGTTAAATCATTATAAAAGTACAGGCTCATAAAGGAGTGATGAATATGGCAATCATTGAAGTAGAACATTTACATAAACAATTTAAAGTGGCAAAACGTGAAACAGGAATAATAGGGGCATTAAAAAGTATTGTTAAAAGAGAATTTATCACGAAGGAAGCAGTGAAGGATATTAGCTTTTCCATTGAAAAAGGTGAAATGGTTGGTTATATTGGCCCGAATGGTGCTGGGAAATCAACGACGATTAAAATGTTAACCGGCATTTTAGTCCCGTCATCAGGGAAAGTCATAGTTAATGGGCTAGTACCTTATGAAGATAGGCAAAAGAATGCCAAAAACATTGGGGTCGTTTTTGGCCAACGGACACAATTATGGTGGGATTTACCTACGATTGAATCGTTCGAATTATTAAAGGAAATTTATCGTGTTCCTGATTCTTTATATAAAAAGAACATGGACATCTTTTGTGATATTCTCGGACTATCTGAGTTTTTAAACACTCCAGTCCGTCAGCTTTCATTAGGTCAACGAATGAGAGCAGATATTGCAGCATCTCTCCTTCATGATCCACCAATTCTTTTTTTAGATGAGCCAACCATTGGCTTAGATGTGGTAGCAAAAGAAAAAATGAGAACGTTTATTCAAGAAATTAATCGAGAGAAAAATGTCACCGTCATTTTAACGACTCACGATATGGAAGATATTGAAAAGCTTTGTCAACGAATGGTTCTCATCGACCACGGTCAAAAAGTGTACGATGGCGATATATTAACTGTGAAGAATCGTTTTGGAACGACAAGAACGTTAATAGTAGATGTAGAGGAAAATGGGAAGGAGCTTCAAGTACGAGGGGGAGAACTAATCAAAGAAGAAGGAAACCGGAAATGGATTCGTTTCAATCGATTTGAAATATCAGCATCCGAAATCATTCATCAAATTACGAGAACACATAACATTACGGACTTAACAGTAGAGGAACCTGAAATTGAAACGATTATCAGTAAAATATACCAAGAAGGTTTTAAAGAACCTGTCATTCAATAAACCAGAAAGAGGGAAAAGAATGGAGGCTCCAAAGTATATTTTAGATGTTTGGAAGCGATTTGATCACTTTCCAATGGAGACATTAACTAAAGGATGGCTATTTTATAAGAAAAATTTTAAGAAACAAAGAAATGTTGAACTTATGAAAGAACATCGGGAGCAATACGGAATCACAGGGAATTGTTTTGATTTGGCATTATGGCTATATGATGAGTTTCAAAAGGAAGGGATTGACTCTTATTTTATCGGAAGCCAATTTCATACACCAAAAGCACATGTTGGGGTCATTGCAGTTGATGAACGAGGAAATCGCTATTTATGTGATTTAGGTGACCAATGGATCCAACCGATTCTTATAGATACAACTTCAAATTTTACAACGGAAAATCTTCATGGATTTTTTCCAGGTGCAGAAGTAAAGGTGATTCCGAGTCAAGAATCTATCACCATTCAATACTATCGGCCGAATGGAAAAATGTCTTCTCAAACATACGAGTTAAAGAAAATACATTTGGATGAATTTTTATACGGAGCCAATTATTCACAAAGTCATGTGCGTTCTCGTGTTCTATTAGAGTGTAGAATACCTTATAAAGATGAAATCGCCCATTGGGAGTTTTATAATTGGGAGAGTTTTTTAAGTACGACAAAAGGAATTGATCGGGATCAACCGTTAAAAACAATTGAAGAATGGGCAAATCGAATTCATGAAAAAACAGGGTATGATTGGGGATTTCTAGTAGAGGCATTATCTATTTATAAAGAATTACAAATGTATGAAAACAAGATTTAAGGTACAATCAATAGTAAGGGGGAAAGATAATGGCAACTTATCCAAATAGTAAAGAAACATTAAAAGTGATAGAAAAACTAGTTTCGATTCCGAGTCCAAGCGGAAACACGGAAGCAGTGATTCAATATGTAGAAAGTTTTTTAAAAAATCTTGGTTTGGAAACGAGAAGAAATCGAAAAGGGGGGCTTCTCGTAACATTAAAAGGGAAAGATGATCGTAAACATCGAATGTTAACAGCCCACGTAGATACTCTAGGGGCTATGGTCAAAGAAATTAAAAATAATGGAAGACTTCGATTAGATTTAATCGGCGGATTTACATGGAACTCTATTGAAGGAGAGTATTGTCAAATTGAAACGTCTTCCGGAAAAGTGTACACTGGAACGATTTTAATGCATCAACAATCCGTTCACGTGTACAAAGACGCCGGAAAAGCGGAAAGAAATCAGCAAAATATTGAAGTGCGCATAGATGAGAAAGTACATACTGCTGATGAAGTACGTGCATTAGGAATAGAAGTAGGCGATTTTGTATCGTTTGACCCAAGAGTTGAAATTACGGAGAGCGGTTATATTAAATCTCGTCATTTAGATGATAAAGCCAGTGTCGGTGCATTATTAATGTTAATTAAGCATTTAGTAGAAAATCAAATAGAACTTCCTTATACCACTCATTTTCTTATTTCTAATAATGAAGAGATCGGGTATGGTGGAAACTCAAATATTACAAAAGAAACCGTTGAATATTTAGCGATGGACATGGGAGCGATGGGTGACGGACAATCCACCGATGAGTATACAGTTTCGATATGTGTTAAAGATGCAAGTGGACCGTATAATTATAAACTACGAAAACATTTAGTCCAATTAGCAGAAAAATATCAGATTGATTATAAGCTAGATATATATCCGTATTACGGTTCTGATGCTTCTGCCGCTATTCGAAGCGGTCATGACATCATTCACGGTTTAATCGGTCCGGGAATTGATTCCTCCCATGCTTTTGAAAGAACTCATATTTCATCCATAGAGAATACAGAAAAACTATTATATCATTATGTGTTATCTGACATGGTTGAATAACGAATTATATATACTCAATGAAAGACGAACACAGAGGTTGAAATATCAATCTCTGTTTTTTTATATATGGTTACCGGAGGTTGGTGGCATTTTACAATTCAAGCGTAAACTCCGGGAATAAGGAAACAAACGCTTCCTCTAATAAAAAATATAAACTTTATGAAAAAGAACTATTATTCTTCGATTTTTTTGGCAACACTTGTAGTAAAAATTCCTGAAAGGGTGATTTGATGCGAAAGTTGGTTTTGACTTTTGTTCTTATATTTGCAATTTTCGGATGTTCACATGAAAAACAACGAGAAGTAGAGGATAAGTCCGTAAATAAAAAAGAAAGCGCCGTAGTAGTAGCAGAAAAATTAAATATACCGTGGTCAATTAATTATGACGGAGAAACATTTTATATTAGTGAACGGACAGGAGCTGTTGTGGAAATTACTAATGGTCAAATTAATAGAAATAAAGTATTTCTTGAAAAACCTCTAGCGACAGCGGCTGAAGCTGGATTATTAGGCTTTATTCTACATCCTCAAGAAGAAAATCAAGCATTTGCCTACTATACTTATGAAAATAGTGATGGTCAGTTTAATAGAATTATTACCATGGAAAAAAGAGAAGATGGATGGCATGAAAAGCAAGTTTTATTAGATAGAATACCAAGCGGTAGTTACCATCACGGAGGAAGATTGAAAATTGGTCCAGATGGGAAATTGTATGCAACAACTGGGGATGCAGCTACGGACCCTTTAATTGCCCAACAACTAGATTCATTAGGTGGAAAAATATTAAGGATGAATCTTGATGGATCTATTCCCGATGATAATCCTTTCAAAGATCTGTATGTTTATAGCTATGGACACCGTAATCCACAAGGTCTCGTTTGGGATGAAAACGGCCAATTATATAGTTCAGAGCATGGATCTAGTGCGCACGATGAGGTGAATAAAATAGAAAAAGGAGGTAACTATGGATGGCCACTGATTCAAGGTGATCAACAGGCAAAAGACATGAAAGTTCCGTTATTTCATTCAGGAAACGATACATGGGCTCCGTCAGGAATGGCTTATAAAGATGGAATTCTATATGTTGCTATGCTAAGGGGAGAAGGAGTGATGGCTTTTGACTTGAAGTCAGGGAAATCAAAGAAAGTCGTATCTGGATTTGGAAGAATTCGAGACGTGTTTATTTTAGGGGATGAATTATACTTTGTTACCAATAATACGGATGGGCGAGGCAATCCATTAGTTGAAGATGATCGATTAATAAAAATTCCTTTGCCAAAAGAAATATAATTTTTTGTTGGAGGAGGACAGAACCTTCCTCGTAATAGAGAATGCCAGTGAAATTTTTCTTTTTAAGTTTCACTGGCTTTGCATTTTATATAAAAAAACAAATTCACTCTTGAACGATCATTTTGTAAATAATCAATATTCCGTGCAAAATTTTTAGAGTACTTTTCGAACCATCGACTTGCAAATAAATTCAATCAAGTTGCAAGATTTTTCGTCGACTTACAAGAAAATGGCGGGGAGTTACAAATAATTTTTTCGAAGTTACAAATATTTTCCGCGCAGTTGCAAGTTTCATTTTTTCAAGTTGCAAATAACTATCCAATAGTTACAAATACTTTTTTTAAACTTGCAAATTTGATCAGAAGAGTTGCAAATAATCATTTAATTGATCAGGATTGGTGACCGCCAATCCTCACCGATTGAAAGAAAATCACTTTCGAATGATCGACTTGCAAGTAAATCATTATGATTTGCAAGTTTTTTTCTAATGCTCGTTCAATCATTCACCAGTGATTAATTAACTTGCAAATATATTAATACAGGTTGCAAGTTTTTCTACCAATCGTTTAACCAAATCACTCAGGAGCGTTCAACTTATAAATGAAATCAATCTAGGGTCCACTGACAAATTCATATTCACGAGTAACAATCCATTTTCCTATATACTAGTAATGAATAGGAGCACAAATATGAAAAAAGAAAGAAGTAGAAATTGAAAATCCTCAATTTCTGCTTCTTTCATATTTGAAACTAGTTTTTTTATTAAACAGAAGCTAAAAATTCGTCTACTTCTTCAGGAGTTTTTGCATATGCGCTGTGGAGATGACCAAGTTTTTCCCCGTTTTTAAATACAAGTAAGCTTGGAATTCCCATTACATTTTGCTCTTCTGCTACAGAAGGGATTTCATCTTTATTCATTTGATACCATTTCAAATTACTATATTTTTCTTGAATTTCACCGATAAACATATTTAAACGAACACAGTCTGGGCACCAATTCGTATAAAATTTCACCACTACCTTTTCATCACTGTTAATGATTTCGTTAAATTGTTCTACAGATGTAATTTCTTTCATTTTTATAACCTCCATTTATGAATGCTTTTCCCATTGATAGGACCAAAATCTTTCTTTTTGTATCCAAGCAAGTGCTTGAGGATCCTTATTTTTTATTTTATTTTCCATATCTTGCGAAAACAATTGAGTTTGTGAAGCATGAGCTTTAATAGTTTTCATTTTAATTTCTTGAACCGCACTAACATCATGGATGATATCAGGTTCACCCAATTCTTCAACACAGTTGTTAGAAAATGCTACACAATGTAGTTTAGGACGATCTTCAATTGGCAGGCGACTAACCGCTCGAACTACTGCTCTTCCACAAGCTTCATGATCCGGGTGAACAGAATATCCCGGATAGAATGTAATGATGAGTGTAGGTTTTAACTCATCTATTAACGAGAATATAACATCGGCAAGTTTTTCTTCATCTTCAAATTCTACTGTTTTATCACGAAAACCAAGCATTCTTAAATCTTTTAGTCCCATTGCTTCACATGCTGCTTGTAATTCTTTTTTTCGAATTTTTGGCAACGTTTCACGCGTAGCAAATAATGGATTCCCCATATTTCTTCCCATTTCTCCAAGAGTTAGACAAGCGTATGTCACAGGAGACCCATTTTGGATGTATGAGGCAATCGTTCCACTCACTCCGAAAGCTTCGTCGTCTGGATGAGGGAATACGACTAATACATGTCTTTCATTTTCAATCAAAATTATCACTCCTTTCTATTCAAAAGGTGTTCTACTAATTTCAAAGGCAATGGCTAATTTTCCACTAGAATCATGCCCTGCCATTAACAGTCGACCGAGTTCGTCTACTTCATAGTGGGTAATGCCTTCTCCATACACCCATCCTAAATCTAATTTTAAGCCAACGCGATATGGGCCATTTCCAACGATTTTCCCGATTGAATATTTTATTTTTGCGTTACGAATAAAGCATCCTGCATTCAGGAAAGTTTCATCGTTATGGGAAGCATAAGCACCGTTAGTCGTTTCTAAATGTATATATACTTCATCATTGGCAAACTGATCAATGACTTGCTGGACTTGTTCTTTATCTTGAATAGGTTCCATTGAATTCCTCCTATCTTTAAGAAAAAGCTCTATTTCTAATTTTTATCATACTAAAAAAAATTCATTTACGCGAAAAGAATGATTTATGCGTATGTAGACTAATAAAAGTAGGGGATAATTGTTTAACCAGTATATTTTAACCCGTCTGTTTAAAGTGGAGGGCGTGCATTGTGACCTCGCAAGACTTGAAGTATGTACGAGGCGCCTTGAACCGTGCCCCGCAAAAAGCGTCTTGTCGAAACGAAGAAGAACAAAAAATAAAGGCACTTATGATTTTTTTCATCACAAGTGCCGTTTTCTTTTGACTCGAGTTTGTCTAGCCTCTTTATACAATTATTGAACTTCTTTTACTTCTAGTCGCTCAGATGGGAAGCGATTATATGCTCCATGCATGACTGGACCAACGTATTGATTTAGTTTAAATCCATGACGAATTGCTGCAGAAACAAATGCTTTTGCATTTTTCACAGCTTCTAACGTAGATTGTCCGTTGGCTAAATTAGCTGTTATAGCAGCAGCGAACGTACAACCCGCACCATGTGTATAAGTGGTATCTACTTTATCTGTTTCAAATAAAATAAAGTCTTTTCCATCAAAGAATAAATCAACAGCTTTTTCATGTTCAAGCTGTTTTCCACCTTTAATAACAACAGCTTTAGCGCCAAAATCAACAATCTTCTCGGCAGCTTTTTTCATATCTTCTACTGTTTTAATTGGACCAAGTTTTGATAATTGTCCAGCTTCAAATAGGTTTGGAGTTGTAATCGTTGCTCTCGGAAGAAGAAGTTCTCGAGCAGCATCTACTGTTTCTGGCTGTAATACTTCATCTTCTCCTTTACAAACCATAACTGGGTCAATGACAACTTTATCAAGTTTATGCTCGTCTATTTTTCTTGCTGCTAATTCAACAATTTCAACGGAGCCAAGCATACCAGTTTTCATCGCATCTATTCCGACGGAAAGAATTGTTTCCAATTGAGATTCAACGATATCGACATTTTGCGGGAAAACTTTATGATGCCAGTGATTATTAGGATCCATCGTCACAATGGTTGTTAAAGCTGTCATACCATATACGCCATGCTCTTGAAACGTTTTCAAATCTGCTTGAATTCCTGCACCGCCACTAGAATCTGAACCTGCAAGCGTTAATGTTTTTTTCATAGTCATTTTTTTACCTCCCTAAGGTGGATAACTAGCAATATCAAATAGAATCTTCCTCATTCATTATAACAATTTATTTATATCGTACCACGTGAATTTTAAATTATTGATTTCATAAATTCTGGTAGTGCAAAGCAACTTTTTAATATTTCTTGATTGAAATATTTCGTTTCAATCGGGTGATTTTTGAAAGTTTCCGGATTTAAAGAATGTTGTTTTGAACCAATTGTAAAACTCCACAGACCTCCCGGATAAGTAGGAACAACGGCAGTATAAGTACCGGAATATGTGAATAATTGGCGAATAGAATCGGCAGTTTGCTTTAAAATGGATGAATGGAAAATTGGTGACTGACTTTGGCAAACCATGATTCCATCTTCTTTTAAAGCTTTATGCAAGTTTTTATAAAACTCGTATTCAAATAATTGCTCTGCAGGTCCCACTGGGTCTGAAGAATCAACAATAATTACGTCATATTCATTGACTTTATTTTTCGCAAATTGTACTCCGTCGTCAAAAATAAAGTTCACCCGTGGATCAGACAGATTTCCGGAAACTTCCGGTAAATGTTCTTTACAAGCTTTTACAACCAATTCATCAATTTCCACCATGTCAATTTGCTCGATTTCTTTATATTTCGCGACTTCCCGTGCGGCTCCACAATCTCCTCCGCCAATAATTAGAACCTTTTTAGGATTTGGATGAATATGTAAAGGGACGTGAGTAATCATTTCATTATAAATGTGACCATCAATGGAAGTAGTTTGTACGACTCCATCAAGGACAAGCATTCTACCGAAATCATACGAATCTAAAATCATGACATGCTGTAAAGGAGATGATTCGGAAAAAATTACATCACGAATTTTATAGCTTATTTTTAAATGGTCACGATCATTCTCCGTTAACCATAGAGCCCCATCGAAATTTTGTAAGTATTCTACATTTCTTTCCATAGTAACCCTCCTATTGTTCAAACTATATTTCTTGTCTCATTGTAACAATACTTTGTATTTTTTGCGAGAAAAGGGGAGTAACATATCTATTCGAATATTTTTCAAAACTCTTGTACAATAAAATTATACATAGGTAATCATGGGGATGTTATAATGGGAAGAATGGTGAATTGTTTTCAGTGCAAACATTTTTATGTGACTTGGGATCCGAAATTCCCTAGAGGATGTAAAGCTTTTAATTTTAAAACAAAAGAATTACCATCGGTGGCGGTATTTCGAGCATCGGGGAATCCATGTATGAAATATGAAAAAAAGATTGTGAAGAAAAATGGGGTGTTGTCATGAGTATATCTCATGAAAGGATATTGCGTAAAATTGAAGAGCAGTTACATAAGGCGAAAAATACAAACCATGTTCCTACGATTCGGGAGCATGTTCAGTCCATTAAATCATTATGTGAAGTCATTTTGGAAGAACAAGAGGAGACGGTTCAATCGTTTACCTCTGATGAGCCAAAAGTAGTTTCATCACAACCTGTCCTTCTTGAAAAACGTTTAAAGACAGAAGACGGGGCAAACGGAGATTCAATTTTTGATTTTTAATGGAGGGAATTTACATGAATACGTTTTTATTAATTGGAGCTATCAATGCGTTTTTGGCAGTAGCTTTTGGTGCCTTCGGAGCCCATATTCTAGAAGGAAAACTGCCTGAAAAATATATGGGAACTTGGCAAACAGGGGTTACCTATCAAATGTTTCATGCTGTTGGGTTACTTGTCATAGGTGTATTATCAGGTAATATTCCTGCTAACCAACTTCTATCATGGTCCGGATGGCTTATGTTGACGGGTATCATTCTATTTTCAGGTAGCTTGTACATTTTAAGTTTAACGCAAATTCGGATTTTAGGTGCGATCACTCCTTTCGGTGGAGTTTCTTTTCTAATCGCATGGGTATTGTTAATGATCGTTGCTGTAAAAATGTTTTGATGAAAAATGCTACTCAAAACGTCTAAAAAAGAGCGGCTCGAGGAACCATTTTGTTGTTTCTCGAATCGCTCTTTATTTTTTATTACCCAGCAATTTTCTAGGGAGAACTTAGCTAAAAGTTGAAAAATGTCATTCAATTCAATGTATTTCCTTTTATTAAGTATCAAATCATTATCTTGGAGTATAGGTTGAGACCTGTGATCCAAATGGATAGGTATAATCGATTTCTTCTTCAAATGTTATATAATCAACATACACCATTAATATTAAATACCGAATCCCTGTTTCTGGATCACTTAATATAATGTGGTCTCTTCCTGCTGCCTCAATCACTCCTTTAAACACTTTTGCATTCCATTCTCTATTGTTTTCAAAAGTTGCATAGACATTGACTAGTTTCCCTTTGTTTAGTCGTAAAATATTTTCAATATAGGATTGTTCTAATGGTAACATTCCTGGAATTTGAGGTGCTTGAGATTGAGAAGGCATTTGACCACCAGGAATGACCGAACCAGAAGGCATTTGTGGAAACATAGCACCAAATCCTGGAAAACCTTGACCATATGATTGCTGTAACGCTTGAGCGTTACCGAAGCCTGTTCCTGCCGGCTGTTGTCCGCTATAACTCATGGCAGACGGCTGCTGCTGACGAAAATAATATTGGTTGTAAGAATTTCCAACATTTGAACTCATTTTTTATTTTCCTCCTCCATATATTTAATAAACTGTAGGGCAATTGGATCTTGTTGGAGAATAAAAACAATGCGATTTGTAGCGACCAGAATTCCATTGATTAAACCATTGGGCTGGGCAAGAGCCTTGAGGCTTGAAAAACCATAAAGAATTAGTCGCAGGATGAAATCTTTGTCCGGCTATAACTTTTCTAGCCAAATCAATCTCAATTTGTCTTGCTCGCTGATAAAAATAACCTTTCTGTGTTGCTTCAAACCCACCAGGAGATTGAAAAACCATTTGTTTAATTGTTCGTATATCTTTGAAGTCTAAACAATCAGCAATCACACGGTTAATCCCTGTATTTCCAACCATTAACATTCCTAGTTTTCCTTCTCCTTCAGCTTCTGCGCGTAAGAGTCGGGCTAATAGTTTTACTTCTTCGTCGTTGTATGCAACAACACCCATGATGTCACCTCTCTTTGTCGAGTTATCGACGTAAGAACATTTAGCAGAAAAGGATTAATTTACTAACACATGTATATGAAATTAGACAAATACCTATGACTAATGGAAAAGCCCATTTGTTCAACGATTTTGAAAAAATATATAAACAATAGCTACGATGGTATAATGGAGGAATCAAAAATAGAAGGAATATTTGATTTGAAGAAAATAGAAGGAACAAGTAAAAGGCAAGAAGAGAGTTAATATTTCCCTTCTTGCCTTAATGAAATCTAGTAAACACTTATTGTTCATTTACATGAAGCATTTGTTGAAACTTATCACGATCTAAAAGGTTTCCGACAAAGAATGAACCAAATTCTCCGTAGCGCGCACTTACTTCGTCAAAACGCATTTCGTACACAAGTTTTTTAAATTGTAATACATCATCAGAAAATAGTGTGACTCCCCATTCATAATCGTCAAAACCAACGGAACCAGTAATAATTTGTTTTACTTTTCCAGCATATTGACGCCCAATCATTCCATGACTTCTCATTAATTCACGACGTTCTTCCATAGAAAGCATGTACCAGTTATCATTTCCTTGTCTGCGTTTATCCATTGGATAGAAACATACGTATTTTGATTTTGGAAGTGTTGGATAAATTCTTGAGATTACATATGGGTTTTGATATGGATCTTCATTGCTATCTGAAGATAGGTAATTACTTAATTCTACTACTGAAACGTATGAATACGAAGGAACTAAACATTCTGCAAATTTTGTTTTGTTTAGTTCAGTTTCAATTTCATTTAATTCTTCCATTGTAGGACGTAAAATCATTATCATTAAATCAGCTTTTTGACCGACAATGGAATAGAATGCATGGCTTCCTTGTCTTGATTCTTCTACTTTATTCCATTTTTCTAATAGTTGTTGAAACTCATAAATAGCTTTATATCGTTCATCGCTAGATAAAGATTTCCAAAGTGTCCAATCTATTGTACGAAAATCATGGAGGCAATACCAACCATCTAGAGTTTGTGTTGCTTCATTCATTATTAACACTCCTTCCATAATCCATTCAATACATACTATATCATAGTTTTAACCAAATATAGGCGTTCAAAACTTGAAAACTGTGTGACAAGCGGCCATGAGGATAGATTTTTCATATAAAGGAAAATATAATTAGGAAATGACAATTTTATAAATGTAAAGTATGCTTGACTGGGATGCTTTATAGGAGGTTAGATATATGGAATTATTTGCAGCATTAAAGGAAAAAATTCGCACAAAAGAATTGTCAATTGTTTTTCCTGAAGGAGTAGACGAAAGAATATTAGTAGCCGCATCTCGTTTACATAAGGAACAACTTGTAAGACCAATTCTTATCGGAAAGAAAGAAGAGATTGAAAAAATTGCTAATAAAAAAGGAATTTCAATTGAAGGGATTTCTATTTATCATCCATCTACGTATGAACATAAAGATGAAATGATCTCTTCCCTCATTGAACGACGTAGAGGAAAAGTAACGGAACAAGAAGCTGAATCTATTATTCTTGATGTCAACTATTTCGGAACTATGCTTGTATATTTAGGGAAAGCAGATGGGCTTGTAAGCGGTGCTATGCATTCCACAGCAGATACCGTTCGACCTGCATTGCAAATTATAAAGACGAAAGAAGGAATTAAACGAACTTCTGGAGCTTTTATCATGGTCCGTGGAGAGGAAAAATATGTGTTTGCAGATTGTGCGATTAATATAGCTCCGACAAGTGATGACTTAGCAGAGATTGCTGTAGAAAGCGCCAAGTTAGCAAAAATGTTTGGGCTAGAACCAAAAGTGGCGATGTTAAGTTTTTCGACGAAGGGATCTGCTAAATCAAAGGAAACAGAAAAAGTGGAAGAGGCAGTAAAAAAAGCAAAAGAAATGAACCCTGATCTTATTATCGATGGAGAGTTTCAATTTGATGCTGCATTTGTACCATCTGTTGCAGCTAAAAAAGCTCCAGATTCCGTAATTAAAGGAGATGCGAATGTATTTGTATTTCCAAGTTTGGAAGCTGGAAATATAGGATATAAAATTGCCCAACGTCTAGGGAATTTCGAGGCGGTTGGACCTATTTTACAAGGGTTAAATAAACCGGTGAATGATTTATCGAGAGGCTGCAATGAGGAAGATGTGTATAAGCTTGCCATCATAACCGCTGCTCAAGCAATAATAGAGGAATAAGGTGTTTCTTAGGGAGACACCTTATTTTTTTGCTATGATATAATGGTTGTTAGATTTAAGAAAGGAAATGGTTTATGAGCGAAGTCTTTGATCTATTAAAACAAAATGAGTGGAGAGTGATTGATCAGACGAGTTTTGGTCCGTTCTTCGATCCTCTTCAATCGTTTGCAATAGACGATACTCTTTGTCATTCGGTTGGATCCGGACAATCAAGTGCAGTAGCACGAACTTGGGTGCATCATAATAGTGTGATTTTAGGTATTCAAGATGCAAAACTTCCGTATATTGAAGAAGGTCTAAAATATTTAAACAGCATTGGTTATCGATATATCGTTCGTACGTCTGGAGGATTAGCGGTCGTTTTAGATCAAGGGGTGTTAAACATTACATTAATTTTCCCTGATACGGAAAAAGGGATAGATATTGATCGTGGATATGAAGCAATGTATCAATTAATTTTATCTATGTTCAAAGATTTTAACTTGCCCATTGTGGCGGGAGAAATTAAAGGTTCCTATTGTCCGGGAAGTTTTGATTTAAGTATTGATGGAAAAAAATTCGCAGGCATTTCTCAGCGAAGATTAAGAAAAGGTGTTGCTGTTCAAATTTATTTATGTGTGACAGATTCAGGAAGTGAGCGAGCGAAAATCATAAAATCTTTTTACGACTTGTCTACAAAAGGAATGACAACTAAGTTTTCTTACCCTAAGATTCAACCGGAAGTAATGGCTTCTTTATCGGAGCTATTTAATCAACCATTAACGATTCAAGATGTGATGCTTCGTTTTTTGACGTCTTTAAATACTTTTGCGAGCCATCTCGTAAGTAGTCAATTATCTCCGTTTGAGCAAAATATGTATCAGCAATATTTCGAAAGAATAAAAGAGCGAAATGAAAAAATGATTGGACACATTTAGAAATAATAAAAGAAAATGAAAATGGAGTGCTAAAGCACCCCATTTTCTATCTTATATAACGGTTTGTTGTTGCCAACTTTATTCCCCATAAACATCTATTGTTTATCTTTTGGACTATTCGGCAAGCTTTTCTAAGTTTCCATTTCGATCCATTTTAAATTTAGTCGATGGGCGTTCTTCATCTTCAAATAATACTAGTTTCCTTGCACGGTTCATAATTTGCATTAAAGTTTCGTAATCTTCTTGCATTGTGGAAGAGTTTTCCTCTAATTCTTTTATCTTTTGTTCTAATTCTTTGTTTTCTTTTCTTAGCTCTTCAATTTCTCTTTTTAATCTTTCATTCTCAATTTTTAATAATCCTGATTGAAGATGATTTTGATTTAAATTTTGTAAAAATGCAATGACTTTTTCTAATGTCATTTCACCGCTTGTTTGAATATTTGATTGGACCGCTTCTTGAGTATTGGTATGATCGAAAGTTTCAGCTTCAGTAAGCGGGTTGACTTCTAATTCTTCAATCGATGGTGTTGGAGGTTGATATAGCAGCTTTTTCTTTCCACCATGATCTTTTCCTAGTAGTCTTTGACGTTGTTTTCTTTGTTTTTTCGCAAGTTGCAACGCTTTTTCATATTTATGGCGAACTACGGCATTCCATCTGAAACCGCAAGCGGCAGAAGTTCGATTTAATTTATCACCTACCTCCTCAAACGCATTTAATTGTGTGCTTCCTTCTCTTACATGACGTAAAACAGTTTCAGCTAATAATAAATCATTTTCTTCCGTCCATGCATCTTGACGTACTTTCATATTTCTCAACTCCCTAAATGATGATCGTTATTAATAGGTTTTACTTCTATCATGTCCAAAATATAGATGATTTATACAATTAAGTTAAAAGTATAGTAGTTTTTTCCATGGGAGAGAAAGTTGTTGAAACATCAATGTATACAATTTCCATTTTTTTAGACAAAATAGTATAAAAAGCTCGAATCATGATGAACGAAAAGGAAAAAATCGATATAATGAAAACATGATAGTTAGGAAGAGGGAAATCAAATGCCGTATTGGGATAAGCAATTAAATGAAGAAAAAGTGTTTAAAGATCCAGTTCACCGCTATATCCATGTTCGTGACCAAGTCATTTGGGACTTAATAGGAACAAAAGAGTTTCAACGGCTTCGAAGAATTAAACAATTAGGCACAACCTTTTTTACTTTTCATGGTGCCGAACATAGTCGTTTTAACCATTCTTTAGGGGTTTATGAAATCGTTCGACGAATTGTTGATGATGTGTTTAAAGGGAGAAAAGAGTGGAATGAAGAAGATAGACTTTTATCTCTTTGTGCTGCACTTCTCCATGATTTAGGACATGGACCTTTTTCCCATTCATTTGAAAAGGTATTCGATTTAGACCATGAGCACTTTACTCAAGCGATTATTTTAGGTGATACAGAAGTAAATGCTGTTTTAAGACGAGTACATGAAGATTTCCCTAAGAAAGTGTCAGAAGTAATTGCCAAAACGTCTGAAAATAAATTAGTGGTAAGTTTAATATCCAGTCAAATTGATGCAGACCGTATGGATTATTTATTGAGAGATGCTTATTTCACCGGGGTTAGCTACGGAAATTTTGATATGGAACGAATCTTGCGAGTGATGAGGCCGAGAGAGGATCAAGTCGTTATTAAAAAGAGCGGAATGCATGCAGTAGAAGACTATATTATGAGCCGCTACCAAATGTATTGGCAAGTCTATTTCCATCCAGTCACTCGAAGCGCAGAAGTTATATTAACGAAAATTTTGCACCGAGCAAAATATTTACATAAAAATTACTATTCTTTTAAATTTCATCCTCAACACTTTTATTCATTGTTTGAAGAGGAAATATCTTTAGAAGAGTATTTAAAATTAGATGAAGCGGTATTTTTATATTATTTTCAAATGTGGCAAGAAGAAGAAGACCCGATTCTAAGTGATTTATGTTGGCGATTTATGGACAGGCATCTTTTTAAATATGTTGAATTTGACCCTGCAAAAGAATATAAGAAACATGTTGAGCTAGTCGAGTTGTTTAAAAAGGCAGGGATTGATCCTGATTATTATTTAGTATTGGATTCTTCATCAGATTTACCTTATGATTTCTATCGTCCAGGTGAAGAGGGAGAACGTTTACCGATTCATTTACTTATGCCGAATGGAGAATTAAAAGAGCTTTCACGAGAATCAGAAATTGTTGATGCTATATCCGGCAAAAGACGTACGGATCATAAACTATATTTTCCAATGGATATATTATACGACGAATCTACGAAAAAATCGGTGAAACGACAAATCCGTAAACTTCTAGAACTAGAAGAAAAATAGATATTGGTATGATAGTAGGAGATGAAGGGGAATGTTAAAAGAACATGTAAAGTTATTATCAGCGATTTTTTATTCGGGTGAAATTGTCGGGCGGAAGAAGTTACAAAAAATGATTTATATTGCAAAGAAGCATTCGTTCCCTTTTCAAGAGAAATTTGCCTTTCATTTTTTTGGTCCTTATTCAGAAGAGTTAACGTTACGCATTGAAGAACTTTGCAATATGGGATTTATTTCGGAGGAAAAAGAACAAAAAGGTGGTTATTTTCAATACCGTTACAAGTTGACAAAGGAAGGATTGGAATTTCTTCATTCATATGGAAGCGAGATTCCTTTATTGAAAGATTTTTTAGAGGACATGAATGGACAAAGTTCCCGTTTTCTAGAACTTGTATCAACAATCTTATATTTTGATAACCTTTCGTATGAAGAAGTCATCGAAAAAATAAAAACGACGAAAAGTAAGCAAAATTATACGGAGGAAGAGATAGAAGAAGCGTTTCGATATATTGAAAAGTTAAAAGAAAAAGCTAAGCTTTCTCACTAAGCTTAGCTTTTTCAACTATTCATCACTTAAACGCTTTCCTCCGATTGCGTAGTGATTTTTAGACATTTCTTCAATAAATACAACGATTTTTTCTTTTGGAGCGCCAGTTGTTTCACTAACGGCTTCTGTTACTTTTTCCACTAAAGCTTTTTTCTGTTCTTCCGTTCTACCCTCAAGCATTTTTACTGTTATGTAAGGCATAATCGTAGACCTCCAATTTCGCTTATTATCTATGAAGTATTTTACTAGGAAAAAAAGAAGGATAGCAATGAAAAAAATATCGTAATAAGAGTATTAAGCCATTAATGCTATGTAAAGATTCGATGATCGAGTCATCATCTTTTTTTCATAAAGATAGTTATTGTATACTAATGAAAGAAGTCAAACAAAGGAGTTGAATGTGTGGAAGGTTTAGAACGTTTTTTAGCATATGATTTGGACGTCATTCCTTATATTATTGTTTCGTTAATCATCGCATTTTCTGTGCATGAGTTCGCCCATGCCTATATGGCTTATAAATTTGGAGATCCTACTTCGAAAAACCAAGGAAGACTCACGTTAAATCCTGCTGTTCATTTAGACCCGATCGGCACGATTTTCCTTTTTATTGCTGGATTTGGCTGGGCAAGACCTGTACCAGTTAACCGATTTTATTTTAAAAACCCTAGAAAAGCAGGGATTTTAGTTTCTTTAGCGGGGCCAGTGAGTAATTTATTACTGGCGATTATCGGTGTTTTGATCATTTATATCATCGTACGTACAGGACTTGTTTGGAGCATACCGACATTTATTTTCCATTTCTTTGAATATTTTGTGTACTTAAACATCATCTTATTTGTCTTTAATTTACTACCTTTTCCACCGTTAGATGGGTATCGAATTATTGAAGATCTTGCACCTAATGACATTCGCGCAAAAATGACGCAGTATGAACAATATGGAATTTTAATCTTTTTAATATTAGTCATTACACCTCTTGATCAATACACGATTCACCCAATTTTTAATAAAGTCGTTCCTGGTGTGTATGATTTCATTTATTCGTTGCTTCAATTTTTGCCATAAGTTAGGAGGGATACAACATGGATAAAAAAGAGAAAAAACAAGTGACTTTTAACATTATAAAAAATGATCCAACTGATGGGCATAAAGGGTTTGGAATAGGGACATTAAGTTTAGAGAATGTATCCCCTGTCATTATTGATGTGGAAGAAAAAAGAGCATTTGTTGATCTTGGTGCTATGCATGCAAGAAGTGCTGTTGAAAAGGGGATTAAATTTTTGCCTAATAAAGAAGAAGTCCCAAATGGAAAGCCATATTGGCTAATTTGGGTCACCATTCATCGAAAAGAAGAAGGACCATATTATCATGGAGTCACTGCCTGTGAATTCACAGTCGACCGATCTATTCGGAGAGGTTATAAATCTTTACCGGAACATGTCAACCGAATGGATAAATCGTTAAAAGGACATGTGATTGTAGATCATATGGATGATGAATCGAAAAAAGTTTTAAAAGAATTTTTAATGAATCATAATCAAAAGATGTGGGAATTATCGAGCGAGGAGTTAAAAAAGGGTCTTGAGGTTTCCTGACTTTTTTGAAATCTTGACAAATCTATGACATTTTATTGAACAAAGGTTTTTCAATCTTGTCGGAATTGGAAAATAACCGTAAAATGAAGAAAACGGTAAACAACCGTATAATACTAGGACAGAAAAGAGACTTGGAATTTTCCAAGTCTTTTTTCATGTGCGCCCGGCATGGGTGTAATCTATAGGGTGAAAGTCCCGAGCTGCGAAGGCAGAAGTAGCAGTTAGCTTAACGCAAGGGTGTCCGTGGTGACGCGGAATCTGAAGGAAG
>NZ_JBYLHW010000100.1:0-6113 GCF_057747715.1 Bacillus sp. JST-5
ATCTATCCGCCTCATTTACTCGATATGACCTTCGACAGAAAGAGCTTTGTTTTGTTATGCAAACTCACTCAATCATATCTAGCCTTATATGAGGTTCGTGTTCCTCGGACCGGTGTTTTGCCTCCAGCTTCCTTCAGATTCCGCGTCACCACGGACACCCTTGCTCTTGGCTAACCTCTACTTCTGTCTTCGGGGTTCGGGACTTACACCCTATAGTTCATGTACATGCCGGGCGCACATAATAAAGCTCCTTATCGCATTGGATAAGGAGCTTTTTTTCTTTGATTTGATCCGAAGGCTAGTGAACGACGACCTCTCTCTCCTACGATAAGTCAACATCGGCTCAATTCTTCGCCGTGTTTCCTTTATCTTCGTTCAGGAGTGTCTCCCGTTCGTTCGCCACTAAGCGCTCGCCTTCACTTTTCGATTTGTCTAGCTACGGCACGAACACCTAGTGAACGATGACCTCTCTCCCTTGCGATAAGTCAACATCAGCTCGTTCCTCGCTGTGTTTCCTTTATCTCAGTGCAGGAGTGTCTCCCGTTCGTTCGCCACTAAGCGCTCGCCTCCGCTTTTCGTTTTGTCTAGCTGCGGCACGACCGCCTAATGAACGATGACCTCTCTCCTTTGCGATAAGTCAACAACAGCTCGTTACTCGCTGTGTTTCCTTTATCTCAATTCGAGAGGCCCTCCCGTTCATACGGCGTTCTGGTGTGCCTTCACTTTTCTAATTACACATTGTCGCTTCCGAAGAAGTTTTTGAACATTTGAACGGTTGCTTCACGGTTTAATGCTGCGATGGAAGTTGTTAATGGAATACCTTTTGGACATGCTTGAACACAGTTTTGTGAGTTACCGCAGTTTGCAAGTCCACCATCTCCCATAATAGCTTCCAAACGTTCGGCTTTATTCATAGCACCAGTTGGATGTGCATTGAATAAACGAACTTGTGATAATGGAGCAGGTCCGATAAAGTTAGATTTGCTATTAACATTTGGACATGCTTCTAAGCATACTCCACATGTCATACATTTTGAAAGTTCATAAGCCCATTGACGTTTTCTTTCAGGCATACGTGGCCCTGGACCAAGATCGTACGTACCGTCGATTGGAATCCATGCTTTTACTTTTTTCAAAGAGTCAAACATGCGGCTACGATCCACTTGAAGGTCACGAATGACTGGGAATGTTCTCATTGGTTCAAGACGAATTGGTTGTTCAAGTTTATCAATCAATGCTGTACATGATTGTCTTGGTTTCCCGTTAATAACCATGGAACATGCACCGCAAACTTCTTCTAAACAGTTCATATCCCATGCAACTGGTGTTGTTTTTTCACCTTTTGCATTTACTGGATTACGGCGAATTTCCATTAATGCTGAAATAACGTTCATATTTGGACGGTAGTCAATTTCAAATTCTTCTTCATAAGGGGCTGAATCAGGTGTATCTTGTCTAGTTATGATAAAACGAACTTTACGTTGTTCTGCCATACCTTATTTCTCCCCTTTCTTTGTATAGTCACGTTTTCTTGGCTTAATAAGTGATACATCCACATCTTCATATGAGAAGCTTGGAGCTTCAGTTTCCCCTACAAATCGAGCCATTGTAGTTTTTAACCATTCTTCATCATTACGTTCTGGGAACTCTGGTTTATAGTGAGCTCCTCTTGATTCATTACGGTTATAAGCACCAAGAGTAATTACACGAGCTAATTGAAGCATGTTTTTCAATTGACGTGTAAATGTTGCACCTTGGTTACTCCATTTAGCTGTGTCGTTAATGTCAATGTTTTTCCAACGTTCCATTAACTCTTGAATTTTTTCATCTGTTTTCAATAATTTATCGTTGTAACGAACAACAGTTACGTTGTCTGTCATCCATTCACCTAGTTCTTTATGAAGAATATAAGCGTTTTCTGTTCCATTTAATGACATGATTTCGTTCCATTTTTCTTCTTCTTGTTTTACATAACGATCATATAAAGAAGAAGGCATTGCATCGGAGCTCTTCTCTAAACCATTAATGTAGCGGACTGCGTTTGGTCCAGCAACCATACCACCATAGATAGCAGAAAGGAGAGAGTTAGCCCCTAAACGGTTCGCACCATGTTGTGAGTAATCACATTCACCAGCTGCAAATAATCCAGGGATATTTGTCATTTGATCATAATCTACCCATAATCCACCCATGGAGTAGTGTACAGCAGGGAAGATTTTCATTGGAACTTTACGTGGGTCATCACCCATGAATTTTTCATAAATTTCAATGATTCCACCAAGTTTAACGTCTAATTCTTTTGGATCTTTATGTGAAAGATCTAGGTAAACCATGTTTTCGCCGTTAATACCTAATTTTAAGTCAACGCAAACATGGAAGATTTCACGAGTAGCAATATCCCTTGGAACTAGGTTTCCATAAGCAGGATATTTTTCCTCTAAGAAATACCATGGTTTTCCGTCTTTATATGTCCATACACGTCCACCTTCACCACGTGCAGATTCACTCATGAGGCGTAATTTGTCATCCCCAGGAATCGCTGTAGGGTGAATTTGAATGAACTCACCATTTGCATATACAGCACCTTGTTGGTAAACGATGGATGCTGCTGATCCTGTATTGATGACAGAGTTTGTTGATTTACCGAAAATAATACCAGGTCCACCTGTAGCCATAATAACGGCATCTGCAGGGAAGGATTGGATTTCCATAGATGTTAAGTTTTGAGCAACAATTCCGCGACAAATTCCTTCATCGTCAAGGACAATACCTAAAAATTCCCATCCTTCGTATTTTGTTACAAGTCCAGCAACTTCATGACGACGAACTTGTTCATCTAAAGCATAAAGTAATTGTTGACCAGTTGTAGCACCAGCAAATGCTGTACGGTGATGTAATGTTCCACCGAAACGACGGAAGTCTAATAAACCTTCTGGAGTACGGTTAAACATAACTCCCATTCGATCTAATAAATGTATAATTCCAGGTGCAGCTTCACACATAGCTTTTACTGGAGGTTGGTTAGCTAAGAAGTCTCCTCCATAAACTGTATCGTCAAAGTGTTGCCAAGGGGAGTCCCCTTCACCTTTTGTATTTACCGCACCGTTAATTCCACCTTGTGCACAAACAGAGTGAGAACGTTTTACCGGAACTAATGAGAATAAATCGACCGGAACGCCTGCTTCTGCTATTTTAATTGTTGCCATCAAACCGGCTAGTCCGCCTCCGACAACGATTATTTTGCCTTTACTCATTCGTAGCCCACTCCTTTAAAATTTTGCGACCAATAAATTAAATAAACGCGTATAATGTACTAACACCGACATAAGATAATGCTATAAAAATAGCCATTGTTACATATGTAGCGATTTGTTGAGATCTTGGAGAAACAGTAATTCCCCAGCTTACTAAAAATGACCAAATACCGTTGGCAAAATGGAAAATCGTAGAAACTACACCTACTACATAAAACCAGAACATAAATGTGCTAGATAAAATATTAGCCATCATATCAAAGTTGACTTCAGCACCAAATGCAGCTTGTACACGTGTTTCCCATACATGCCATGTCACGAAAATTAGTGTAATAATTCCAGTTAGACGTTGCAGCATGAACATCCAGTTACGGAAAAATCCAAATCGAGAAAGGTTGTTTTTAGCTGTAAAAGCTATATAAAGACCATAAATAGCATGGAAAATTAATGGTAAAAAGATAATAAAGATTTCTAAAAACAGTCTAAACGGTAGATTTCCCATAAATGCTGCTGCGTTGTTGAATGCTTCTTCACCACGAGTGGCAAAATTGTTGACAACTAAATGTTGCATTAAGAACACTCCAACCGGAATTACACCTAATAATGAATGTAGTCTCCGGTTTAGAAACTCACGATTACCTGCCATTCCTTTACCCCCTTTAGTCATACTTTGCTTGGCAGTAGTGATTATTTTTTCACCTTGCACTAATATAGTTACAATTATGTGACATGTTCATTTTACTCCCATTAATGATAAGCGTCAAGAAAACGGATACATGTAAATGGGGTTCATCATGTAATTTTTAAGGAGAACAGAGAAAAGTATTTTTTATTGGTAATTATACCCATTTTCTAAGTTAAAAATTTCTATACATTTTTTTCAATACATAGACCGCATTTTGTATATAATAGTTTTATAGAAAAGGGGGAACGTTTGTGAAGAAGGCGACAACCATCGAAGAAAAGAAAAACATTTCAGACTTAACCGTTCCAGCATTTGGCTATGAATTAATTAGGGAAGAACTTTTATCAGATTTTTTAGGGAAAGATCATTCCGCGATCCTTTATTGGGCAGGCAAGCGGTTGGCTCGTTCATATCCGCTTTATACGATAAATGAAATTAAAGAGTTTTTTATCAATGCCGGTTGGGGTGATTTATCGGTCATTGAAGAAAATAAAAATGAAATGAAAGTAGAACTATCCAGTGAATTGATTTCCCATCGTTTAAAAACGAAAACAAACGCTACTTTCCAACTGGAGGCTGGATTTTTAGCAGAACAAATTCAACAACAGAAAAAACATATTTGTGAAGCGTATGAACACCCTAAGAAAAAAGACGGAAAAGTGCAAATTACTATACGCTGGGACAATATGTCAGAAGTATAGGAATGTAAAAGAACAGCTGCCCTTTATGAAAAGACAGCTGTTTTTTTATTCGTTTTTTATACGATCGTTTTTTCTAACGCCAATCCAAAGCCATTATGCAAAGCTTGAGCTGCTTGTATCATAAACGGTTCATCAATAACAGCCGATACTTTAATTTCTGACGTACTAACCATTTTGATTGGGATATTTTCATTTGACAGTATTTTAAACATTTGAGCAGCGACTCCAGGGTTTGAAATCATTCCAGATCCAACGATCGATATTTTAGCTAAATGACTCTCCGTTTCCACATGGTCAAATTCTAATTCTTCTTTAATTTTTTGCAAAACGTTTAACGTTTCATCTAAATCGTCATTATGGATAGAGAAAGATAGGTTAAAGTCCCCATCTGATGACATGCTTTGAATGATAATATCAACGTTAATATATTGATTCGCAAGTGCGGAAAATACAGTTGGCAAACTTGTTAACGCATCTTTTAAGCCAAAGATAGTAACTCGTGTAATTCCTTTTTCAAAAGCAATGCCTCTGACAATTAAATTTTGTTCCAATGTTGCTTCCTCCTCTACAATCGTACCTTCATCTTGTAAAAAACTTGATCGAACAACTAGTGGGACGCCGAAATTTTTCGCAAACTCAACGGCTCTTGGATGCAAAACGCCCGCTCCTAAATTGGCTAGTTCTAACATTTCATCATATGAAATGGATGAAAGTTTTCTAGCATCTTTTATATAACGGGGATCGGTTGTATAAACTCCATCGACATCTGTAAAAATTTCACAACGTTCCGCTTGTAATATGGATGCTAACGCAACCGCGGTTGTATCAGATCCACCTCTACCTAATGTTGTTATTTCTCCATTTTCAGTAACTCCTTGAAAGCCGGCAATTACGACAATTTTTCCTTCCGCCAAGTTTTGTTTAATTTTATCTGTATCAATTTTTAATATTCTGGCATTTCCGAATACAGATTCTGTCATTATTCCTGCTTGCCAGCCGGTGTAAGAAACCGCTTCGAACCCTTTTTCCATTAAAGCCATAGCTAATAGCGAAATGGTTACTTGTTCTCCGGTAGAGAGCAGCATGTCCATTTCCCTTTTATTTGGTTGAGTGGAAATTTGCTTTGCTAATGAAACTAATTCATCTGTCGACTTTCCCATGGCCGAAACGACGACGACCACTTCATTACCTTTTTGAACTTCATTTACAACACGGTTGGCAACATTTTTTATTCTTTCAACTGTTGCTACTGATGTTCCACCAAATTTCTGGACAACAATCGCCATAACATCTTCCCTGCCTTCATTTTTACTAATCGAGTAGGAGGGAGCGATTAACTCCCGTCCTCTCACACCACCGTACATACGGTTCCGTATACGGCGGTTCAATTAAGATAATTGACGCAAGTCTTTATAACTTCCGTGAATAGCTGTTCTCTTTATGCCAGTGGTCACTCCACCCTCCAAGAGGTCT
>NZ_JBYLHW010000101.1:0-6045 GCF_057747715.1 Bacillus sp. JST-5
GGAATGTAGGTTAACCTACATTCCTTCCAAAGGGAGAGTATTGGAAATATTTACACCACCACAATTGACAGAGAGCCATAATAATTTATTTTTGCCTTTAGCTCATTTAATGTTGTACAGGATTGATAGTCTACCTCGTCTTTTAAATGACCAAAGAATGACTCCTGTGGGGCATTGTCCCAACAGTTCCCTCTTCTAGACATTGATTGGCCTAGACCATGCTTTTTTAATAACTTTTGATAGCTTGGGCTCGTGTAATGGCTTCCCTGGTCTGAGTGTATGAATGCATCTTTATGTAAAGTTACTTTCTTATTATTGATTAATTTATAGATTGTCATAGTTGCGATGTCTAAAGTGATACGATCAGAGACATGGTAAGCCAGAATTTCATTAGTTGACGCATCTTTTACGGTCGATAAATAAGCCATACAATTACCGTTATATGGTAAATAAGTAATGTCTGTTAATAAAACTTTTCCCGGAACACCTTGCTTAAATTCTCTATTTAACTTGTTTGGTACAACTTGATGTTCCTTTGTTGCTTTTGCAATTTTTTTATAAGGATTAGGCCTTCTGTGAGGACAAAGGATTCCATATTTCTTCATAATTCTTTGTATCTTTTTTCGACTGAAGATAATATTATACTCGTTCTCCAATACCATTTTAATGGGTCGTGAACCTTTCTTATACCCACGTCGATGAAACGCCTTTAGAATAATCTCTTTCGCTTCTAAGTCCAATTTTCCTCTTGTTTCTCGACGAGGAGCTGCCTTTAAGTAACTGTAATATCCCGAACGGGATACCTTTAAAAGATCACAAAAATAGGCAGTCATTCTTTTAAATTGATTCTGTTTAATAGTCTCATAAATCAACTGAAATACTTCACTCTGAGTTAAATTTTCGCTTGCGTTTAGCAGCCTCCTTTCTGTCGTTTCTAGCTTTTTTAACAGTTCCACCTGTCCTTCCAACAGCTTAATTCTTGCTTCCTGCCTCTCGATAATTTCTGCTTGTGAAAGTTCTCGTTTTAAAGGCCTTCCAGAAGCTGTTTTCCGCGCGTCTGTAAGACCAATTAACCCATCTTTTTCATATGATTTTTTCCATCTATATGCAGATTGTTCGATTCTTTTAATGCCTATAACGTCCGCATCAAAGCCATTTTCCTCAAAGATTTGCCTAGGAAGTTTACCGACCTGATACTCATCAATAAATTTATTCTTAAATTCTTCAGTATAGGTAATAGATAATCTGCTGACACGTTGTACATTTGGATTTTTTTGAAGTGTTTTTATCTCTCTGTCTGTAAATGTTATTTTGCTCATCGTTTTCTCCTACCCCCCACGATTCCCTTATCTTAAGATTCAAGTATATAAAAAAATACCTATAGATGTAACACTTTTTTTTCAAGTGTCCACTCTATAGGTACCATATTAATATTACCTCAGAGTTTCTCCTTCTTCTTTTTTTATAGCTAATTTTTTCATTCTCTATTCTGTATTAACAATTTGTTTTGCAGAAAATATATGTTTATTAAATATTTAATACTACTCATGAGATAAACCTATCTTTAGTTTGAAAACCTCTTATTACCACCAGAATGGGAAAAAAGCTAAGGCAACAATCGCTGAGAGTGCTATTCCGGTGACAAATCCTGCACCAAATCCCCAGCCTGGATAGTAACCATATCCAAATCCACCTCTAAAAGCAGGAGTTTGGAAACCTCGAATATAAACATGAGTTGGAGTTACCCTTGTAATAATTCCGCGATATACTCGCCCATCATTTGTTCGAATGGAACATGGACGCCCAATTCCTCTCATACAACGATGATAATTCGGATGATATGCCAAAACCTTCACCTCACTCTAAAAAATCTATATTACTTTATGTATGGAATCACCCAATTGCTTGGACAAATGTTGATAAATCATTAGTTAGATTCAAGAGCTTTAGAAATTTATGAAGAAATATGAAATATATAAAAACATTTATGAGAAATAACTATTTCACTAAACAATAGGGACTCCAATTTGTCCGAAGAAATTGGTTGTTATCTATCGTCTTATTTCGACTAAGCCCCAAGTCTTATTTCAAAATATTGCTGCAGGTCGTTATGAAGAGATTTTTGAATCGTTAATATTAGAAGTAAGAAAGGAGGAGTTACTGATGAAAAAAGCATTAGTAATATTAGGGATATTAATAGCAGCGATTGTCTTTCTGGCTAATCTCGCACCGCTGATTGCATTAGCTATTACTATTGCAATAACGTATTTCGCCTATAAAGGATTTATCAAAGCTGAAAGCCAAGGAGCAAAAATATTTTGGGGAATCGTCGGAGTGATTGCTTTAATTTCATCGATTTCCAACTTACCTGCTTTAATTGGTATCGCTGCTTTATACATTTTATATGTCCTATATAAATCATGGAAAAAAGATGATTCCGACTTTATGACAAAAGATGACGATCCATTTAAAAATTTTGAAAAAGAATGGATGGAAATAAATAAACATTATTAAGGAGAGATGAATGATGGCTAATTTATTTACTAGAATTAAAAATTCAATTGAATCTGATTTACATGAATTATTAGATAAAAAAGAACAAAAAAATCCAATTGCTGTGTTGAATCAATATTTACGCGAATGTGAAAAAGAAACAGAAAAAGTTCGAAAATTAATTGAACGTCAACATTTATTAAAAGATGAGTTTTCAAGAGAATATCGCAGTGCGAAGGCAATAGCTGACAAGAGAAAATATCAAGCTGAAATTGCACAAAAAGCTGGAGAAGTGGACCTTTATGAATTTGCACATTCTGAATATGTCCAATATGAAGAAAGAGCATCTAGACTACAAGAGGCAAGAAAGGTAGCAGAAGAACAGTTAGAACAATTAGAAAGAAAATATGCCGAAATGCAACATAAATTAAAAGATATGCATTTAAAAAGAATGGAACTAATGGGTAGAGAGAATATTGCTAGAGCCCATTATCAAATGAATAAATTATTAGATAATAACATCTATAATGCAAATTATTCATTTTCGAGATTTTCCGAAATTGAAAATTATCTAGAAAGATTAGAGCATCAAGTAAACTCATCCTATTATCGAAATACGATTGATGCGAAAATAGCACAGTTAGAAAAGAATGTAAAAAATGAAGAAAACCATTCAAATTTATAATTGAAACATGCTATTCTAAAAAGGCGTAGTAGTTTAAACTGCGTCTTTTTACTTATCAACTAGAAGAAAGAGAAAGGAGGAGGTCCGAACATGTTTCAAGATAAAAAAATATTAGAAAATCCACTTATTTTAATAGGAATATTATTAGTTGCAATAGAAATCATCTTCTTTGATGAGGGCCTCCTAATTTCATTGGCAGTAGGACTTATATTTATTTATTTTGGCAAAAATTCGTCAAACAAAAAAAAGGGGAAAATATTCTTTTGGGTTGGAGTCGGAATTACGGTTATTTCCATTTTGAGTATGTATACAATTCGGCTCTTAATTATTGGGTTTATCATTTATCTGATCTATGAATACTATAAAACGAAGAAAATCCCAAACGTTATGCGGCCAAAAACAATTATTGAAAGTGAAACACAATCTTACAATGAGCCAATCATTAGGAAAAAAACGCTATTAGACAATATGTTTTTTGGAACGCAAAAAACTCCAGAAAAACCGTATATTTGGAATGATGTTCATATTTTATTAGGTGTAGGGGATACCATTATCGATTTGACTAATACGGTTTTACCAAAAGAAGCTGTGATTTCAATTAAAGGAATAGCGGGGAACATACTTATTTACGTCCCGTATGAGGTTGAAGTATCCATTATTCATACAACCTTATATGGTTATACTAAAATATTAAATGAAATGGAAGAACGATTACTGAATGAGTCGGTTCAATACGAAACGCCAAATTATCATTCTTCTGAGCAAAAAGTAAAAATACTCACCTCGTTATTAGCTGGGAAGATTGAGGTGAGAAGGATATGAATATTGTAAGACGACAAATGGTTTTAAGTATAGTTATTTCATTGACATTAGTTGCCATTGTTTCATCAATGTTTTTCCTAGCTTTTCCTTTAGATGATTGGTCACTTATTTGGAAAAAGAAATTATTAGATGTTCCGATCGTCGTCCTTGTCCCTGCAAGTTCAATTTTGTTTGGTTTCGCTGTAGGACTTGCATATGGATTATATTGGAGAAGTAAATTTAAATCGATCGATGAATATTTGTTTGAAATCGATCAAGGGAACCATATAGAAATTAAAAAATTTCAAAATAGTGATATATACCCGATATACGAAAAAATGGAACAAATTCAAAAGCAATTGACCGAGCAAACATTAACGGCACAAAGACTTTCTAATGAGAAAGCGATTGATATGGAACAAAGACTTCAAGAACTTGTTTCCGAAGAACGCAACCGATTAGCAAGAGAACTTCATGATTCTGTTAGTCAACAATTGTTTGCTGCTTCTATGCTCTTGTCTGCACTTACTGAAAATATTACCGACGAAGATGAACCTAAAGCAAAACAGTTAAAACTAGTTTTAGAGATGGTTCACCAATCTCAACTAGAGATGAGAGCTTTGTTGTTGCATTTAAGACCAATTGCTTTAAAAGGGAAATCGTTGCAAAAAGGGATGGAAGAATTTTTGATTGAAATGCAAGGAAAGGTCCCTCTTGAAATCACATGGCGAATTGAAGAGATGACATTGGATAAAGGGGTAGAAGATCATCTATTTAGAATTTTACAAGAATCCGTATCTAATACATTACGTCATGCGAAAGCGACACATTTAAATGTTTTATTAATTGAGAGAGACCAGTTTGTTATTTTAAGGGTTGTTGATGATGGTATTGGCTTTGATATTGATAAAACAAAGACTGGATCTTATGGTCTTGAAAATATGCATGAACGAGCGAAAGAAATTGGTGGTACATTGAAAATTGTCAGTCTCCCTAACATGGGTACAAGAATAGAAGTAAAAGTACCGAAGTTATCGTTAGAAGGTGATCCAAATGATTAGAGTGCTGTTTGTGGATGATCATGAAATGGTACGAATTGGTGTATCTGCATATTTATCGGCACAACCAGATATTGAAGTTATTGCAGAAGCAGATGATGGGAAAAAGGGAGTAGAGCTAGCTCTTCAACTTCGTCCAGACATTATATTAATGGATTTAGTAATGAAAGAAATGGATGGAATTGAAGCAACGAAAAAAATTATTGAACAGTGGCCAGAAGCAAAAATTATTATCGTTACTAGTTTTTTAGATGATGAAAAAGTCTATCCGGCACTGGAAGCAGGGGCGACAAGTTATTTATTGAAAACGTCAAAAGCAGCAGATATTGCAAAAGCCATCAGAGATACGTATCATGGACAATCCGTCCTTGAGCCCGAAGTTACAAACAAAATGATGGCGAAGATGAGAAAACCATCCAATCGTTTGCCTCATGAGGAGCTAACAAACAGAGAAATGGAAATATTACTATTAATGGCTGAAGGAAAGACGAATCAAGAAATTGCTGATGAACTATTCATAGCGCTAAAAACAGTTAAAGTTCATGTAAGTAATATTTTAAGCAAGTTAGATGTACAAGATCGAACACAAGCAGTCATCTATGCATTTAAACACTCTCTGATAAAATAACATGTTGAGCTAATAAATATTGTATAACCTTCATACTGTAAACCCCTTTTTCCCTTGTTGGAATGAGCCCGGATGAAAGATGATTCTTAACGAAGTGATCGATAATTGAAAAATCCAGTGAGTTTTCACTGGATTTTCTTATGTGCGCCCGGCATGTACATGAACTATAGGGTGTAAGTCCCGAACCCCGAAGACAGAAGTAGAGGTTAGCCAAGAGCAAGGGTGTCCGTGGTGACGCGGAATCTGAAGGAAGCTGGAGGCAAAACACCGGTCCGAGGAACACGAACCTCATATAAGGCTAGATATGATTGAGTGAGTTTGCATAACAAAACAAAGCTCTTTCTGTCGAAGGTCATATCGAGTAAATGAGGCGGATAGAT
>NZ_JBYLHW010000102.1:0-5916 GCF_057747715.1 Bacillus sp. JST-5
ATCTATCCGCCTCATTTACTCGATATGACCTTCGACAGAAAGAGCTTTGTTTTGTTATGCAAACTCACTCAATCATATCTAGCCTTATATGAGGTTCGTGTTCCTCGGACCGGTGTTTTGCCTCCAGCTTCCTTCAGATTCCGCGTCACCACGGACACCCTTGCTCTTGGCTAACCTCTACTTCTGTCTTCGGGGTTCGGGACTTACACCCTATAGTTCATGTACATGCCGGGCGCACATAAACAAAAGCTCAGAGATCGCCTCTGAGCTTTCTTTTAACCATTATAGTAGATTGGTGCACCTGGTCCTAAATCTAGTCCAGTGAGCATCCACACAATTAGCATAATTACCCAAATGATTGTAAATGCAATAGAATAAGGTAACATTGTAGAAATTAAAGTTCCTATTCCTACTTTCTTATCATATTTTTGTGCAAATGCAATTACTATTGCAAAATAAGGCATTAACGGTGAAATAATATTTGTCGTTGAGTCGGCTATCCTATATGTTACTTGTGCTAATTCAGGTGAAATCCCAAGTTGCATCATCATCGGTACAAATACAGGTGCCATGAGAGCCCATTTTGCTGATGCACTTCCTATAAATAAATTAATAAATGCTGTTACAAGAATAAAAGCAAGAATTAGAATAATAGGTGCATCTTTTAATCCTAAATTTTGCAACAATTCTGCACCTGATAGTGCTAATACTCGTCCAATATTTGAATGGTTAAAGTATCCGATAAATTGACCTGCTGCAAAAGCAAGAACAATGTACATTCCCATTGTAGCCATTGTATCAGATAATTGATTGGCTACATCTTTATCGTTTTTTATTGATTTTGTTACTTTTCCGTATACAAACCCTGGAATAAAGAAGAAAATTAATAGAACAGGGACTAAATTGTGTAAAAATGGAGAATCAACAAATTTCCCCGTACCACCTAATGGTCCGAAATTTGGAATAGCTAATAAAGCTAAACAGATGGTTGTAATAATTAGTGAAATAAATGCAGCCCATAATCCTTTTTTCTCAATTGGTGAAAGAGAATTTACTTCTTCTTGATATTCTCCTTTATATTTTCCTAAGCGAGGTTCAATGACCTTCTCCGTAATATAGGTACCTACAATAGTAAGTACAAAAACAGATACAAACATAAAATAATAGTTCATTGCATAGTTCATGCTATCAGCATATGCTGGGTCTATTGTTTTAGCTGCTTCAATAGTTAATCCACCTAATAATGGGTCAAGTGATGTTAATAATAAGTTTGCGCTAAAACCCCCAGAAACCCCAGCAAATGCGGCTGCTAAACCTGCTAATGGATGTCTACCCATTCCAGCAAACAATACAGCCCCTAGTGGAGTTAAAACAACATAACCAGCATCTGCTGCCATACTTGACATTATTCCACCGAAAACTAATGCTGCTGTAATTAATGATTTTGGTACTGCAGTAACAAATCCACGTAAAGCTGCACTAATTAAACCTGAACGCTCTGCAATTCCAATACCTAGCATTGTTACAAGAACTGTTCCTAATGGTGCAAATCCAGTAAAGTTTGTAACAGCGCTTTCAAACATGTACTGTATTCCTTCTTTACTTAACAGGTTAAAAACCTCAGTTTTGCCTGTTTCTGACGCAGGATCATCTACAGACAATCCAATTATGGAAAGAAAAGCTGATAAAAGTACAACAAGTGCTGCAAAAATAAAGAATAGTGTAATAGGATGTGGAAGTTTGTTTCCTACAATTTCGATTTTATCCAGCAAACGCATAAAAATACCTTTCTTTTCTACTTTTGCTTCCAAAAGATTCCCCCCTAATATAAAAAATTTTACATAGACTTCTATTATAAGAACTTTTTAAAATTTTTCAACATCATTTAATAATTTGGTCGATTTTTCCTATAAAAAAACTACCGGTTTATATAAAACCGGTAGTATCCAATGTTTAGGCCCGACAAACGATGAGTGAAGATCTTTGAGGAGGTATGCCCTACTATACATTATTCTTATATGAAAAAATGGAGTGGACAAATGCCTTTTTCAATAAAAATAGGCGTCTTTAGGTCAATAGTTTTACGATAAATGCTCTTTTACATATTGAAGAACCTCTTCCACATGTCCATTTACTTTTACCTTACGCCACTCATTTACAATTTTCCCTTCTTGATCAATCACAAATGTTGAGCGTTCTATTCCCATATATTCTTTGCCAAAATTCTTTTTCAATTTCCAAACACCATATTTCTCAGCTACTTCATGATCTTCATCGGATATTAATAAAAATGGCAATTGATACTTTTCAATAAACTTTTCATGACGTTTCAATGGATCTGTACTAACACCGATAATGACGCAATTTAAGTCTCTAAATTCCTCATATTGATCACGAAAATCACATGCTTCAGTTGTGCAGCCAGGAGTCATATCTTTCGGATAAAAATAAAGAACAACATTTTTCCCAAGAAAATCACTTAGTTTTACTATTTGTCCGTTAGTAGCTTCTTTTTGAAAATCAGGGGCTAATTGTCCAACATTAACCATAGTTATACTCCCTTCATGATTGAATATTTACGATTAGCGTAACGAATAGAGTCACATAAGACAAGTATAATGCTTAACTTTTGTCATCCCATAAAATTACGGAGCGAACGACATATGCCGCCGGGATACTATAACCGATTAACGCCTCAACTATGGCAATAAATCGACCTACACCGACTGGCGAAATATCTCCAAACCCAACAGAGAAAATCGTAACCCCGCTAAAATATAAACTTGTTTTTAACATAAATTTATAATCTCCAGTTATGACATCTCCATTCTCTGAAAAAACAAAATATCCATTTTCATAAAACAATACATATATTAATGCAAATCCAATCATAATCGTCGCATAAACACTCATAATGTAAATTAAACTTTTTACCGATAGATGCTTTTCTTTTAAAGTTGAAGGGATAAAAAGCGTTCTTAAACTCATTACCATACATACGATGATGACGAACAACGAAACATAAAAAACCATAGCGGTTCCCCCACTTTTTATTTCATAAAACTATACGCCACCCTTGTCCAAATTATGACTAACGCTAATTTCTAAACCTAAATACTACAAATGATGACATGAACTCGAAAAAACTGCTAGAATAATAGCTATGAACAAGTTTTAGGAGGAATATAAATGGATTTCAAACAGTCAGAGTTACTACATCAAGAAGCATTGGAACATATTGTTGGCGGAGTGAATAGTCCTTCCCGTTCATATAAAGCTGTTGGTGGAGGAGCACCAGTAGCAATGGAAAAAGCGAAAGGTGCCTATTTTTGGGATGTAGATGGAAATAAATATATTGATTACTTAGCCGCATATGGCCCAATTATTACCGGCCATGCACATCCTCATATTACAAAAGCTATTCAAAAAGCTGCTGAAAATGGTGTATTATATGGCACACCAACACCATATGAAGTGAAATTTGCAAAAATGTTAAAAGAAGCCATTCCATCTATGGATAAAGTGCGTTTTGTAAACTCTGGAACAGAAGCAGTTATGACTACCATTCGTGTAGCTCGGGCATACACCGGAAGAGATAAAATCGTTAAGTTTGCCGGATGTTATCACGGACATTCTGATTTAGTATTAGTCGCTGCAGGCTCTGGTCCTTCTACACTTGGAACTCCAGATTCAGCAGGTGTACCAAAAAGTATCGCTAAAGAAGTAATCACTGTTCCATATAATGATGTGGAAGCTTTCCAAGAAGCAATGGATCATTGGGGAGACCAAGTAGCTGCTGTTCTTGTTGAACCTATTGTCGGAAATTTTGGGATTGTTCAACCTAAAGAAGGATTTTTAGAAAAAGTAAATGAGATTACTCACCGTGCGGGTGCTCTTGTTATTTATGATGAAGTTATTACTGCTTTTCGCTTTATGTACGGGGGTGCTCAAGATTTACTAGGAGTCAAACCTGATTTAACAGCACTTGGAAAAATAATTGGCGGTGGATTACCAATTGGTGCTTATGGTGGCCGTAAAGAAATTATGGAAAAAGTCGCACCATTAGGCCCAGCATATCAAGCAGGTACAATGGCAGGAAACCCAGCATCGATTTTAGCAGGAATTGCATGTCTTGAAGTATTAAAAGAAGATGGAGTTTACGAATATTTAGATCGGCTCGGTGCTCAATTAGAAGAAGGAATTCTTCGCGCTGCTCAAACTTATCATATCCCTATTACTATTAACCGGTTAAAAGGAGCGCTTACCGTATATTTTACTAATGAAACAGTGGAAAACTATGCACAAGCAGAAAACACAGACGGTGAAATGTTTGCTAAGTTTTTTAAACTGATGTTAAAACAAGGGATAAACTTAGCTCCTTCAAAATATGAGGCGTGGTTTATTACCATCAGTCATACTGAAAAAGATATCCAAGATACAATTGAAGCTGTAAACAACGCTTTTAAAGAATTAGCAAAATAAAAATTACCTTTCCCTCATGTTTTATGAGGGAATTGTTTATTTTTCCTTTATTTGTTCATTTCTTTTTGTTATAAATTTGTCATAATGGTATAATCATATTTCCTATTCTTCATATTATGATATCGTGTGGGATACATTTTTCTCCTTAAGATTCGAACAATCGTGGTAAGGGAATAATGGATTCAGACAAAAAAAAGAAAGAAAGGAAATCAATAGAAATGAAATTAGGAGCCCGTATTTTCAAAACGGGAATTGCAATTGTTTTGGCACTTTTTATAGCAGAACTACTGAATGTACCTTCACCGGTATTCGCAGGAATATCGGCTGTTTTTGCGGTTCAACCTACTATTTATCGTTCTTATTTAACAATTCTAGAACAGTTACAGGGAAATATTATTGGTGCGATAATAGCAGTAATTTTCGTATTATTGTTTGGTAACCATGTTATCTTTATTGGCCTTGCTGCAATCATTATTATTATCATTAACTTAAAATTAAACTTGGAGAAAACAATTTCTCTTTCTCTAGTAACTTTAATCGTTATTATGCAAAGCCCGTCCGAGGGGTTTATTGAATTTGCATCAGTAAGATTTTTTACCATTATGCTTGGGGTACTGTCAGCGTTTATTGTTAATCTCATCTTTCTCCCACCAAAATATGAAAAAAAATTATTTGAATCTATATCCGAAGTTACGGGAGAAATATTAAAATGGATTCGACTCTGTTCAAGAAAAAGAATTGACCATCAATCTTTAAAAGTTAATGTTGAAAAAAAGAAAGATCAGATTAATAAAATAGAGTCTTTATACATGATGTTTAAAGAAGAAGGACCTCGTTTTAGAAAAAGAAGTTTAGCTAATCAGCGGAGATTAGTAATTTACAGACAAATTATGAGTACAACAAGAGCGGCATTTCATATTTTAAAACGATTTTACCGTTTTGAAAATGAATGGAATCACGTGCCCAAAAGCTTTTGTATTACTGTTCAACAACAGCTAGATCATTTAACAAATATTCACGAACAACTGTTACTAAGACTATCAGAAAATATAAAAACTCCTATTCAATCATCGGAAGAATACTTACAAAACCGAAAATTATTATTAGATTTATATATGGAATATCAAAATCATAATAATGATTTGGATACCCTTCATCTTTACCATTTAATGCACATTATATCTGCCATTACCGAATATAGTGAGCATTTGGAACATCTTGACATCTTAATTAACAGTTTTCAATCATTTCACAAACATGAGAAAAAAACAGAATTAGAAGAAACCATTTAACGAGGAAATCATCCTCGTTTCAGCTTGTAGACAAAGTCCCTTACTTAGGGGCCAAATCTACAGGCTTTTTTGTATAATAGGGATAGAATTCTTGGTTAACGGGGGAAATTTAGGATGTTATCGAAGCGTACTGACAATAATC
>NZ_JBYLHW010000103.1:0-5589 GCF_057747715.1 Bacillus sp. JST-5
GTACGGTTTGATGAGGGGAAGCTGAGAGTAAAAGAGACAGCATGAGCTGTCCCTTTGAAATCAGTTTTCTACTCTACATAAAAATAGGGACAACTTCTGATAAAATTAAGTTACCCAAAAAAACTTTACAGAAAGGATGTCCCTATGTTTAAACATTATAACATGAATCAATTAATTTTGCCTTTAGATTTAGAAATTAAATTACAAAAAAATGATATAGCTTTTCATATCCATCATTTAGTTGAAAGTATTCCGGAAGAAGCATTCAAGCCATTTCTCCGAAATACAGGTTGTCCTGCTTACCATCCACGCATGATGTTAAAAATCATTTTATGTGCTTATTCGCAATCCGTTTTTTCAGGTCGTAAAATTGAAGCTCTATTAAAAGATAGTATTCGTATGATGTGGCTAGCTCAAGGTTATGAACCATGTTACCGTACCATTAATCGTTTTCGTGTCCATCCAGAAGTGAAAGAATTAATTCGTCAATGCTTTGTCCAATTCCGTTGCCAACTCGTAGAAGAAAAATTAATTGATCAGGAAGCCATTTTTATCGACGGTACAAAGATTGAAGCGAATGCGAATAAATTTACTTTTGTATGGAAGAAATCCATTGAAAAATATCATAAAAATTTAATTGAAAAGTCCAATGAGATTTATAACGAATTATTGGAGACGAAAATCATACCTGAAATGGAACGTGAAAACGTTGAAGAATTAAGTGTAAAAGAACTTGAGCAAATAGCTAAAAAAGTAGGTGAAGTCATTACCGAGTATGATCAAAAAATAGATGCATCGACGGATGCCGCGGAACGAAAAACATTAAGAAATGAGCGCAAATATCCTAAGAAAATATTTAAACAATTGATGGATTTTATCGAACGTAAAAAGAAATACCAAAAAGACTTTAAGATTTTAGGCTCTCGGAATAGTTATTCGAAAACCGACCCTGATGCGACGTTCATGCGAATGAAAGATGACTATATGAAAAACGGTCAATTAAAAGCTGGATATAATGTACAACTCGCAACGGAAGGACAATACGCGCTCGCTTATGGAATTTATGCCAATCCTTCAGACTCTCGTACTCTCATTCCATTTCTGGATGAGATTGAAAAACATTTTTTTGATTTACCAAAGCATATTGTTGCAGATGCGGGTTATGGCAGTGAACAAAATTATGATGAGATCCTTTCCAATCGAAAACGAGAAGCACTGATTACGTATAACATGTATTTGAAAGAGCAGAAGAAAAAGTATAAACAAAATAAGTTTCATCCAGACCATTGGCAGTATGACAAAGAAAATGATGCCTACACTTGCCCGAATCAACGAAGACTATTCTTTAAATATGCATCTGTACGTACGGATCCAACGGGCTTCCAACGAGAGTTTAAAATCTATGAATGTGAAGACTGTTCAGGATGTCCATTTCGTTCAACATGTACGAAAGCAAAAGAGGGCAATCATCGAACAATCAGAGTAAATGAAAAGTGGCAACAACAAAAAGAATATGTAAAAGCGAAGCTTTCAGAAGAAAAAACGAGTTCCATTTATCGTCAACGCAAAATTGACGTGGAACCAGTTTTTGGATTCTTGAAGGCTAATTTGCGTTTCACGCGATTTTCTGTCCGCGGAAAATCAAAGGTGGAAAACGAAATGGGTTTAGCATTAATGGCGGTGAATTTACGAAAATACACGGCCAACAAATATGAAAATATAAAAATTTAATAAAGAAAATGGTAAGAGGTGGAAATTGAACCTCTCAATTTCCACCTCTTTCCTTACTTGAAACTAGTTTTGTCCCAGCCTCTTTTATCGTTATCGGGTAATTAAATCAGCTATTTCTTTATAACTCATTCCATCTTTGATTTTATAAGTACCTAATTGAATTCCTCTGTCTAAATCGTTTTTAAGAAAGTAATTTATAAAACTTCTCTGGTCATCGATGACACCTAATCTCGATAATTCCGAAGCAATCGTTTCAAGCACCATTCCTTCCGTGATGTTTATAGTAACTGTTTTATCTACTTTATTTTTTTGCGTTTTACTATTTTGTTTTTTGTTATCATTCTCTTGACTTTTATCATTTTTTTCTTGATTAGTAGCTTCTTCCTTTTCCTTTTCCTTTTCCTTTTCATATGAGTCAATAGTGGTCAATAAAGTCTCATATTCTCCAATCGTTAATACTTTATAATTGTTTTCTTCTAACTCTTTAATATTTTTGGACGCGTCAAAAGTCTGATTAAAGAGCGAGTAAACAAAGAAAATTGCAGTCGTTAAAGCAATACCAAACGCAAACGCTTGAACATTAGTTCGATTCATAACCAATTCCCATCCTATTCATTTTCTTGAATGATTGAATACACTTCATCTTCCGTTAACGCTGATTGTTTAGCGATTTGTTCTATAGAAAGACCCTGCATATGTAGAAGTGTCACTTGCTTTTTTATAATATCATTTGTTTTTCTACCAACAGGTTCAGGAATATTTGTTTCAGGTACTAATAACTCTTCTTCCAAAATTCTTACTTTCTTTTTCAATTGATATGTATCTTGCAACATTTGAATAGAAAGCTGGTCCAACTCTTCTTTTACACTTTTCACTGGATCGTTCATAAAAAAAGAAATAATAAAAAGCAATATTGAAATAGAGAATAAAACGATCATTAGTATTTCCATGTCATCACCCCAAAGTCTATTATAACGTATTGTCGACATCTTTCTACTGACAATTGTCGGATATTTTTTCAAGAAACTAGTGAATATGGATTAAAAACCTTATGGTTATTGACTTCTCCATTGAATATCAAAAAATGACAAATTGAGCTTATTGTCTGAAAATTCAATCAATGGTAAGGTATAGATAGATACTTTTTGTTGTTCGTTTAAGTTGACCAATGTGGACAAGGGTTATCCAAAAAGAATGAAGAAAAAAGGTGAGTGCCATGTATAAAATGATGATTCAAAATGAAAAGTTAAAGCAACTAAATTTAATTTCTCAACAAGTAATGATCAATCATTACTTGCACACTTCTTCCGGTCTTCTTTCATTATTTCCAAGTAAAAATATTTCAACAATGGAAGGGAATATACATGTATCCATGCAATTTATTGAAAATAATCATGGGATGAAAATAGTGGAAATTATAGTTGGAAATTCATCTAAAGAAAGTGTGTTAGGGAAACTATTGGTTGAAAGTCGTATGGTTACAAACGCTGAACGGATTGTATTTGTCTCTCCCAAAAAAGATGTTCTTTTTCATTCCGATGAAGAACATCTATGTTTAACTAGTGGTGTTTGGAAAGGGAAATCGATCCGCCAATATGCTGCATTTCCTATTGATGGAAAATTGCAAAAAAGACTAAAGTCTGGGGACATCGGAATTTGTCCAATTGGAAAAGGAAATATATCCGGAATATTTACTTTAGAAGCAGTTTTAGAACCTGGGGAGATTTCTAAAGCATATACGTGGGCGATTTCTTCTAATTCTGAAAAGACTTTATTACAACTACATGAAATGCTGCAAAAACAGACTAGCTTTTCAAATAAAAAAATGATATTATAGAAAAGTCGTATTAAGTGATTGAAACATTTGGAGGGATTAAATATGCGCGTGAATATTACGTTAGCTTGCACAGAATGTGGCGAGCGTAATTATATTACATCAAAAAACAAACGTAACAATCCAGACCGTTTAGAACTAAAAAAATATTGTCCACGCGATAAAAAATCAACTTTACATCGCGAAACAAAGTAAAAACAGCAGAGGGATCCTGCTGTTTTTTCTTTTATAAAGAGGTGAAGAAAATGAATAGAAAAAAAGAATTAAGATTACAGATAAAAAAAATGTTGCAGAGTCTTTCGAAAATGGAATACGAACAACAATCGTTCGAAATTGCACGAAATTTATATGAACAAGAGGAATGGAAACAGGCGAAAATGATTGGAATCACAATTTCTATTTCATCAGAAGTCAATACATATCCAATTATTCGAAGAGCTTGGCTTGAAGGTAAATCAATTGCGGTTCCAAAATGTTTTCCAAAAGAGAATGTGATGCATTTTTATGAGCTTAAAGCATTTACACAGCTTGAGAATGTATTTCGGGATTTATATGAACCTAATCTAAATATAACGACCTTAGTAAAACCGAACGAAATGGATTGTTTAATTGTTCCCGGTTTAGCTTTTAATAAAAGTGGCTATCGTCTCGGATTTGGTGGCGGATATTATGATCGATATTTAGTTCAATATAATGGCCCAACTGTTTCATTAGCTTTCGATTGTCAAATTATCGAAGATATACCGAAAGAATCGCATGATTTACCTGTATCAAAAATTATTACAAATAAGGATGTAATATTAACGAATGGTTGAATTCATCGTTATATGTTTATTCGTGAGTATAGTTTCATATTTAGGCTTCCTTCTACATGCATTAACAATAGGAGGAGCTGTTATTGCTTTTTTTATTGGAATATCGATCGGGTTTTCATTTCAATTCTCAGGGTTATTCATGCTTGGCGTATTCTTTCTTACATCGAGTTTTTTGTCCTTAATAAAAAAACAATCCAATGAAATAGTTCAAAAAGGTGAGAGACGAGACGGTATCCAAGCATTAGCTAATGGAGGTCCGGCATGTATTTTTTCATTATTAGCTCTTATTTTTCCAGAAAGCAAAGAGCAATTTTTGCATGCGTATATTGCCTCATTAGCAATTGCCAATGGTGATACTTGGGCAAGTGAGCTTGGAACATATAGTACAAAAAATCCCATCGATGTTTTTTCTTTGAAAAGAGTTCCAAAAGGGACATCAGGTGCCATATCTCTTATTGGTACGATTTCAGGTATTATTGGCTCCATATTGATTGCAGGATGTGGATATTTATTGAAATTAATTTCATTATCTACTTTATGGATGATTACCATCATTGGATGTCTTGGACTATTTTTCGATACTTTTTTAGGTGCAACTTTTCAAGCGAAATATTGTTGCCAAAAGTGTCGCATTCAAACGGAACGAAAAACTCATTGTGAAACAGAAACGATTCATATAAAGGGATTTAAATGGATGAATAATGATGTTGTTAATTTTCTTTCCATTTTGCTTTTCTCACTTTTGGTTTTTTTATAAATTATTAGGAATGTTTGGATAAAAAGTGTAAGTTTTGAAAAAATATATACAGGAGGGATGATGATGACTTCTGCCATGTCTAAATTATTAGGTGTGCTAGCAATCGGAATGGTTGCCTACAGGTATCGATACAAATTAATGAACATATTGTTAGGCAATTTATTTATTCGTCAGCTAGTTGTGAGATTTTCTATGGGTATTCCACTTTTACGAAGAGCTTTTCTATCATCTGCATTCCGTTCAAGATAACACATATTTTATCTTCACATGAGTATCAACCTCATGTGTTTTTTTTCTTAGACGGCACAACCAACACAATAAGTTAGTTGTGCCTTTTCCATTTCTCTTCAATAGTGTTTAAATATTCATTTGGTTCTTTTTTGAATCTTCTTTGTTTTATATGCTCGCCAATACGTTGTTCCCATTTATTCGCTTCAGTTTTATATGCTGAA
>NZ_JBYLHW010000104.1:0-5106 GCF_057747715.1 Bacillus sp. JST-5
AAGAGAGTACCCTAAAATAGTGAATCCGCTTTCATTGTTAGGGAGAAAAAAACTGCCCACAAATACTTGACTCAATCCTATAAAAAATGATTTTTGATAACCCTCCTAAATTGTGCTATAATATTTTAATGCGTGAAAACAGGTGAAAAAATAAACCAATTTAGGAGATGTTATTATGACAGAACAAATTGAAATAGGTTCAGTATTAAAAGGAAAAGTAACGGGAATTCAACCGTACGGAGCATTTATTTCTTTAGAAGGAGATCACCAAGGGCTTGTTCATATTTCTGAAATTACTCACAGCTTTGTAAAAGATATCAACGATCATTTGAAAATTGGTGATGAAGTTACAGTAAAAGTATTATCCATTGATGAAGAAACAGGAAAAATAAGTTTGTCCATGAAAGCTTTAGAAGAAGCTCCTATTGCTACACCTCAAACATCTAAACCGAAAAAGCCTCGTAAACAAAAACAACAACCTTCCGTTTCTCAAGATGTCGGAACACCAAAAGGATTTAATTCATTAAAAGAAAAATTAGAATACTGGATTGAACAATCGAAAAGAGACGATTTAATTAAAAAATAATGGAATTGGATACAATTAGTCTATTGGCTGTTGTATCCTTTTATTTTATAAAAAAGGTAAGAAACGAAATTATGCTTTAATCGTCAACTATCCTAGGTTAAAATGATAATGGATAAGAGGAAAAACTGGGTGATTGGAGGATCTTTAATGACTAGTACAAAGCAAATTATTGAACAGACTGAAAAATATGGTGCGAAAAACTATCATCCTTTACCAATTGTTATTGCAAAAGCTGAAGGAGTATGGGTAGAGGATCCAGAAGGCAATAAATATATGGATATGTTAAGTGCTTATTCAGCCGTAAACCAAGGGCATCGACACCCGAAAATTATAGAAGCATTAAAAGCTCAGGCAGACCGTGTAACTTTAACATCTAGAGCATTTCATAATGATCAACTTGGTCCATGGTATGAAAAAGTGTGCAAATTAACAAATAAAAATATGGCTCTTCCAATGAATACAGGAGCAGAGGCTGTCGAAACGGCTATAAAAGCAGCAAGACGATGGGGATATTTTAGAAAAGGAATTAAAGAAAACCAAGCGGAAATTATTGCTTGTGAAGGAAATTTCCATGGGAGAACAATGACAGCGGTTTCATTATCATCTGATGAAGAATATAAACGTGGTTTTGGCCCGATGTTACCAGGAATTAAGCTAGTTCCTTATGGTGATTTAGAAGCATTGAAAAATGCTATAACTCCGAATACAGCAGCATTTTTAATTGAACCTATTCAAGGAGAAGCAGGTATCGTTTTACCTCCTGAAGGATATTTAAAAGCAGCATTTGAATTATGTAAAGAAAATAATGTATTATTTATTGCCGATGAAATTCAGGCTGGTTTAGGTCGTACAGGTAAAATGTTTGCATGCGATTGGGAAGATGTAGAACCTGATATGTATATATTAGGAAAAGCTCTCGGAGGAGGTGTTTTCCCAATCTCTTGCGTAGTAGCAAACGAAGATATTTTAGGTGTATTTAATCCAGGTAGCCATGGATCAACATTTGGAGGAAATCCATTAGCTTGTGCCGTATCTATTGCTTCATTACAAGTATTAGAAGAAGAAAAACTAGCCGAGCGTTCATTAGAATTAGGAGAGTATTTTATTGGAAAACTTAAAGAAATAAAAAATCCAAAAATTAAAGAAGTAAGAGGTAAAGGGCTATTTATTGGAGTTGAGTTGACAGAAGCGGCTCGTCCATATTGTGAGCAATTGAAAGAAGAAGGACTTCTATGTAAAGAAACTCATGATAATGTCATTAGATTTGCTCCGCCATTAATCATTACAAAAGAACAACTGGATTGGGCGTTAGAAAAAATTAATAAAATATTATCTGCATAAAACAAATTAGCCGCTCAACTTATAGAGCGGCTATTGTCATTCATTATCGAGAAGTTCGAGTTTCTGGAGCTCTTTCATGTACTTCATTAGGTTTAAATAACAAACCTAGATTAATGAGCCCTGCAATACCGACAATACTATAAATAATTCGGGCAAGGGCAGAATCTTGTCCTCCAAAAATGGCAGCGACTAAATCATATTGAAAAAAACCTACAAGTCCCCAGTTAATAGCACCAATAATTGTAAAAACGAGTGCAAGTCTTTGTAGTCCACTCATAGTTTTGAACCTCCTTTAAAATGGTATATTTATTTATAAATAGCTTGAAATAAAATAAAGGATATTATACATAAAAAATCACATGTTTTCCTTTTTTTTTGGTTAACTTCTATAATGAATATAAGGAGGGGTTATTATGGATTCATTTACTTTTTATAATCCGACTAAGTTAATTTTTGGAAGAGGACAATTAGAACAAATCAAACAAGAGATTCCGATGTATGGAAATAAAATTTTACTTGTTTACGGTGGAGGAAGTATTAAAAGAAACGGATTATATGAGCAATTGATCTCTTTACTAAACGAGATAAATGTTCAAGTTTTTGAATTAGCAGGAGTTGAGCCTAATCCACGGATATCCACCGTTAGAAAAGGTGTTGAAATTTGTAAAAAAGAAAATATTGATTTTTTATTGGCTGTTGGTGGAGGAAGTGTTATCGATTGCACGAAAGCAATTGCTGCTGGGGCAAAATATGATGGTGACCCTTGGGATTTGGTTATTAAAAAAGCTATTCCAGAAAGCGCTCTGCCATTCGGGACGGTGTTAACTCTAGCAGCTACAGGTTCCGAAATGAATTCAGGATCCGTCATTACCAATTGGGAGACAAGAGAAAAATATGGATGGGGAAGTCCATACGTATTTCCTAAATTTTCTATACTTGATCCTGTCCATACGTTTACAGTTCCAAAAGATCAGACTGTTAACGGAATAGTTGATATGATGTCACATGTATTAGAACAGTACTTTCATTCCGCTTCCAATACTCCATTGCAAGATCGTTTTTGTGAATCATTATTAAAAACAGTTATTGAGACTGCGCCTAAGCTATTGAATGATTTGGAGAACTATGAGTATCGTGAAACTATTATGTACTGCGGAACGATTGCTTTAAATGGAATGTTACAAATGGGCTATCGTGGCGACTGGGCGACCCATAATATTGAACATGCGATTTCTGCTGTATATGATATTCCTCATGCTGGTGGTCTAGCCATTGTATTTCCAAATTGGATGAAACATCATGTAAAAGATATGCCAGAACGTTTTAAACAACTTGCAATAAGGGTTTTTGATGTTGACCCTAGCGGAAAATCTGATGTAGATGTAGCCATTGAGGGAATTGAACGATTAAGAGAATTTTGGGAAAGTTTAGGAGCTCCATCAAGATTAGCTGACTACAATATTGATGATAGCCATTTAGAGGTTTTAGCTGATAAAGCAATGGCACGTGGGGAATTTGGAAATTTTAAACCTTTAAATCGCAATGATGTATTAGCTATTTTAAAAGCAAGCCTTTAATTTTGCATAAATGCCAGTGAGCAATCTCGTAAAAATAAATGTGATTAGTTGATATTATAAAAAAATTGGGATACATTGGATAAGAAAAATACACTCATGGAGGTACAGCATGACACATATTCAATTTGATTACAAGAAAGCAGCAAATTTTGTAAAAGATCATGAATTAAATCAATTAAAGGATATGATTCAAATTTGTCATGAAATGATCCATAACAAAACAGGCGCAGGGAATGACTTTTTAGGTTGGGTAGACTTACCTAGCAACTATGATAAAGAAGAATTTTCAAGAATAGAAAAAGCAGCAAATAAAATAAAAAATGATTCGGATGTGCTTGTTGTTATCGGAATTGGTGGTTCCTATTTAGGTGCTAAAGCCGCTATCGACATGTTGAATCATAGTTTCTACTCTGTCATTTCTAAAGAAAAAAGAAAAACCCCATTAATTATTTTTGCAGGAAATAATATAAGTTCTACATATATGAAAGAAATCATGGATGTTTTAGAAGGAAAAGATTGGTCCATTAATGTAATTTCAAAATCCGGAACAACAACAGAGCCTGCCATTGCTTTTCGTATTTTCCGCAAGCTATTAGAAGAAAAATACGGAAAAGAAGAGGCGAGAAAACGAATTTATGCAACGACTGACCGTGCAAAAGGGGCTTTACGAACATTAGCTGAAAAAGAAGGTTATGAAACCTTTGTTATACCTGATGATGTAGGCGGGCGTTATTCTGTTTTAACAGCTGTTGGTCTTCTTCCGATTGCTGTAAGTGGTGCAGATATTAATAAAATTATGGAAGGTGCTCAACAAGCGCAAAATGATTTTGGACAACCACAGTTAGAACAAAATATCGCTTATCAATATGCGGCAGTCCGAAACATCCTTTATAACAAAGGGAAGACTATTGAATTATTAGTAAATTATGAGCCATCACTACAATATTTCTCAGAATGGTGGAAACAATTATTTGGAGAAAGTGAAGGTAAAGATTTCAAAGGTATTTATCCTTCCTCTGCAAACTTTTCAACCGATCTACATTCTTTAGGTCAATATATCCAAGAGGGCAGAAGAGACTTATTTGAAACAGTTATTAAAGTTCAACAACCTCGACATGAATTAATAATTGAAGAAGATCAGGAAGATTTAGATGGATTAAACTATCTTGCTGGTCAAACAGTTAATTTTGTAAATGATAAAGCTTTTGAAGGTACATTATTAGCACATACGGATGGTGGTGTACCAAATTTAATTGTTACAATCCCTGACTTAACGGAATACACATTCGGTTATTTAGTATATTTCTTTGAAAAAGCATGTGCGATGAGCGGGTATTTATTAGGAGTCAATCCTTTCGATCAACCTGGAGTAGAGGCTTACAAAGTCAATATGTTTGCACTATTAGGAAAGCCTGGATATGAAGAAAAACGAACAGAATTAGAAAAGAGATTAAAATAGCTCCAAGTCACATTTGACTTGGAGTTTTTCATGTGCGCCCGGCATGGGTGTAATCTATAGGGTGAAAGTCCCGAGCTGCGAAGGCAGAAGTAGCAGTTAGCTTAACGCAAGGGTGTCCGTGGTGACGCGGAATCTGAAGGAAG
>NZ_JBYLHW010000105.1:0-4898 GCF_057747715.1 Bacillus sp. JST-5
AAGGGGTACCCCTTCCGCCAAAAAAAGATTAATTATCTTAAATAACTATTGATAAACCTCTTGACTAATCGTAAGAATGGGGCTGTCCAGAAAGTCAAATCCCCATTGAAAACAAAAAATCATAAACACCGATATATCAACGTTTCTAAAACATTCATGGGGCGTCAATAAGCCGTAAAAACGACTTATCAGACACCCCCATTCTAAATGTTACTTGATTAAAGACTAGTTACGTAGCTGAGAAACAATATTCTCATTTGATAGTTCCTTCGCTAATATACTGGAAATAACATACTTTACAAACAATTTATTTAGTAAAATGAATAAACTTAATAGTAATAATAAACCAACGGTAATCATCATTAATACTTCATTATTTAGCGCCTTAGAAAGAAGAATAGCAAATAAAATAACCGTTCCATAAGAGAAAATATAAACTTTTTTGTTTCCTGATTCGATTGTTTTATAAAACTGGGATGTGATTTCTTTGCTAGACATTCCGTTTAAATAGAGAGACAGTAAATCACGATTTATTAACTTGATGAGAGAATTTAAGCTGTTTTTATATACAATGACAATTACAATAAGTAAGCTTAGCTGGAAAAACAAAAGCAAATGAAAAGAGACTTTCGAATTTTGTACTAAGTTCTCCAATCCTTCAGATTGATAATATACATAAACTTCATCTTCATTAAACATTTCATGAAAGGATTTGACAAAATCATATATATATTCTGTTTTTTCTAAGTTCACAATAAGTGATTTAACACTTGAATAGTTACTGCTATTAATTGTTGCCAACATTTTATTATATAAAGGTTGAGCGAGATAACATTTATCCTTTAGAAAATATGTGCCTGATCCTTCATAATAATAGTTTGTAGTTTTAACGGGCTTGTGATTCATATCAGAAATAATTAATGTTTGATTTTTAAAATGTTCTGGCAGCACTAAAGCATTGTCATCAACTTGTTCGTCAAAACTAATTACTTCTCTAGTAGTTTCATTAAGAGGCAAGCACTCTAAAAACTCTACCTCCTCTTTTTCCGAAGAATAAATAAGAGGAATTTCATAATCATAGGTAAGATTTTTAACATGAGGCAAATTTAAAATTAAGTTAGTATCGTACTCAAATTCTCCTGTTTCTGTATATCCATTGATCAGTACCATTGATAATTTATCATTATTTAATATATTATTATGGATGTTCTCAGCAGAAATAAATACTGTAAAGATCGAAAATATAATCAATATTAGTAATAAAAAGTTTAGTATCGCAAGCTTTCTTAAACTTTTTAAATATTTTTGCTTTATATAATAAAAAACCGAATCATGTTTTAACATAGTTCTTTCAATCCTTTATTTAATTGAATAAAATCAAATGATTTGTCTGAATTTTCCACAACAAATTTTGAATGGGTTACTACTATAATGACCCTATCTTTTTTTATACTAGATAAAATATCCATTATGATTTTAATGTTCTCTTCATCTAAATTATTCGTAGGCTCATCCAATAAAATAAGCGGATATTCAAATACCAATACTTTTAAAAAAGCTGCTCGTTGTCTTTCACCACCAGAGAGATTATTTACTGGAATATCTAACTTGTTTTCCATTTGTATTTGCCTGCTGTATTTATTTAGTTTTTCGTTATCTAAAGGCTGGCTGTTTATAAGTGAGATAATTTGAAGGTTTTCTCTAATTGTTAAAGTCTCTATTAAATTTAAATCTTGGAAGAAATACGCTATTTTTTTCCGCAAGTCATCAACTAATTCAACATCCTCAAAATTAATTTGTTTATGAAATAAATTAATGCTTCCTGAGTGAGGTTTTTGTATTAAAGATAAAATATTGATAAAAGTGGTTTTCCCACACCCGCTTTTTCCATAAATAGCATATAAACCAGGTTCATTTATCTCTAGAGAGAGATTTCTCAAGATTATTTTTTCGCCGTATTGAAAGTTAATGTTTTTAACACTAACATGAATATCCTCATAGTTGTCAACGGAATTTTTGTGCAAATTCATCACCCTCTAATATATTAAGGATATTATTCAAATACACACTTAGCTCAAAAACATAGTTACCTCTTGGTTCACAATATCCTAAATAACATTCATACTGCTCTACCTTTTTTCTAATTAATTCCTTATCTATATCAAGGTTATGCTTTTGAACTAGACTAGTATAAATATTTAATATAATATAGAAGTCTTTACTTTCATTATTTAAAACTTCAGGATATAATTTTTTCATTTCTTCGATATCTTTGGGAGTAGGGTCAATGATATCGTACTTTAGTACCTTTGTAAGTAAGTCATCTGACTCTTCTATAGCAACAGCTTCAGAAGTAGCCATCTCACCAGTTGCTTTATAACAGTAATACATTTCATTAAATAATTTTATGTCTCGGCAGTTTGTATTTTCAGCAGCTTCTTGATTACGAGAGGATTTTCCAATCACTTCTTCTGCATAGTTTAAATAATATGAATATTGGTAATAACTTTGATCTCTATTGTTTTTCAATTCCTGACTAAAACTATCTATGCGATGGCTTAGTACATTTAAATATTTATCGACATCAGAAATTTCTTTACTAGCAAATACATTCGACATTAAATATAGATTTCTTATACTCTCCAATGAATAAAAGTACGTATGAAAAGGTCTTGTTTCTGATAATATATTAGTCATAAACTTTTTGTTCTCAAAGTGTTGCTCTAGTTCTTCTGCGATCATTAAATGAACCCAATAAGTAATTTCATCTCTGAATAATATTGTTATTTGGTTTTCTTTCTTTTCATATATGTCTTTTAAATGGTCCAAATTTACTTCAAGATCATATAGATTGCTTAAAATAATAGAGGCATGAAGAAGAATTGGTTTATTATAGTCTAAGTCTAAAAGGTCTTGTTCAGTAAAACTTGAAATGTTATTTTCAATTTTATCTTTCATATCTGCAATCGTGTTATTTATCTTATAATCCAATATTAGAAAATAATAATACTCCACTTGATCAGCCTTGCCTGGATTCTCTAGCTTCATAAATACTTTTTTTATTTTTTCTAAACTCTCTGAATCACCAATATATTCCATCATATTATAAAGAAAATATAAATCAAAAAATGAACGAACCTTATTAATTTCTTCTATTGAGAATAAACTATCTTTTTTTAACATTGATAATAAAATTCTACAATAAAAAATATTTTGTTCTTGCTTACATTCACTAGGCTGTAATTTATCATTTATTTTGCCAAGATATAATATCGAGCTATTATTTTTCAAATCAGATATTTCCTCAGACTGACTGGTTACTTCAAAAACACTTCCATCATTACTTTCTTTCATATAAGAATTGATTGTATTAATAAAATTATTACTATGAATAGGCCGATTTTTAAAATAAGGTTCACTGCAAGCTGTAAGCAGGAAAAAACATACTATAAGCAAATAGATATTTTGTTTCATATAAACATATCTCCTAACCTATTAGCCTTTATATTGGAAATGAGGTAAAAAGTGTAGATATTCTACTCTTAATATTAGATTTTTGCAGTAGCTGTGTATGTTCTATTACTATAATCAACTATAGTAGTAGTGTACATGCCAAGATATATTGTAAAACCGCTTCCACAAACATTTCCAGAGCTTTTATAAGATTTTGAAGTTGTGCTTCTTGAATAACCAGGACTAGATCCACTACCACTTGCTCCGGCTCCTCTAAAAGAAACACTTCCTCCAACTGTATAAAACGAAACTTGATGAGTTAACTTCTTAAACCCGGTTCTAGTAGTAGAACTATATGCTTTATAATTTCCGCAACCATTCCAGTCAGAAAAATAAGGCAAATCGGCTTTCGCTGTAACATTGTTTACAGTTTTGGTGGCTCTATAAGCATCAGCAGATTGTGAAAATGTAAAAATAAAACATAGTAATATAGGAACAGATAAAGTAAATATTTTTTTCATTACTTTCCCTCCTAAACAATTGAATATTATACACTTTTTACCTCAATTATCATTTAATAACATTTTTAAGTAATTTTAATGATTATTTTTTACTATTTTAGTATTTTTTGTGGTATGCATACAATTAATTTTGGAAATAAAATGAATTTCCTGATCTGAGCGCTTATCAGTAAATAAAATGAGCGCCTAGTAAGCGCTCATGTAGACAATATATTAACCAGAAAGTTAATAACCTTCTTCTTGGGTGAACATTGTTCTTATAAAATTTGTTGATACCGCTTCATCAGATAACGCCGTGATCGGAATGAAGAATGGGCTTCTTCATTTCTTTCTATCGTTTGCAAGTAAAAAATACAGAGACGTGCAAGCTGTTTCATCGCACATAAATAAGGAGCGGTCATTACAAATGTTTCAACAAAGGCATCGCTGGCTCATGGATGTTTCAGCGCTACATCCGTTTCCCTGACCATAAAAATTGATTAAGGGGCTGTCCAAAAAGTCAGGGTAACTGACTTTTTGAAGCCCTCTTATTTTTTTTTTTCATTTTTTAAAAAAGTACACAAAAAAATCGTCCTTTCTAGTAAAATGAAGGTACCACCACAACATTACAGAAAGGACGATTTTTTATGAGCAATCAAATGATTACTCCTAAAAATTATAACACACAAATGACACTTCCTCTAGATGTAAAAGAAGAAAAAGCTCCTGCCAAAAGAAATTTAGCCCCTACTTTCAAACCATATGACAACCGTCAAGTTTAAATGATTTTTGATATTGAATCGCTCATACCCGAACATCACGTGGCACGTGTCGTGGACGAAATGGTGGAGGCGATACCAGATAAACCATTGTTTTCTCATTATAAAGGCGGCGGCAGAAGTTCCTATCATCCCAAAATGATGCTGAAAATCATTCTGTATGCTT
>NZ_JBYLHW010000106.1:0-4884 GCF_057747715.1 Bacillus sp. JST-5
ATTCTCCACTTCTACTATAAAAAAATAGTAGCACAGACCATGGCCGTGGTCTGTGCTACTAATCTTAGTATGTTTTTTTTGGTCTATTCTTTAAACCTCAGGTTCGTTTTTAGTATATGGTGGCTCTTCATGTTTTTGCGGATCATCATGTGTTGGATGAGCACCTGCCATTTGTCGTGGTAAATTCTCATGTAAATTTCTATATTCATAAGTAAAAGCACTATAGAATTGTTGATCTTCGCGCCAAGGGGTATTTTTACTTTGAACAGGATCAAACTTTCTTATAGGAGAACCATATGGACCTTCAGGCAGTTCTTCTGGTGTCAAAAAGTTTTTCTGTTTTTCCACATTGGAAAAATCCGAATATTTCTCATCATCGATATTGGTCATCTAATCCCTCCTTTTCGTTTAGTTTCAACGAAAAGGAAATGAGATTATTCTACCAAAAATTTAAATAAGCTCGTAAAGGAAATTTCTCAACTCTTCGGCATCTTCTTCATCTAGATGAAAGGCATGTTCTAAATAACCCTCTTCTTCGAGATCGTCTTGCCCAATAATAGCAAAACGATTTCCTAACATATCTAATACTAAATGTTTTCCAAAAAAACGATCGGTTTGTATAATAGCCAAATCAAAGCGCTGTTTTTTTCCAATAAAGCTAATAAATCTTGTTTTTGTATCAGCCATATCATCATAAAGTAAATATCGTTCACTCACTTAACCAACCCCTAAAAAAGTTTTATTACTAACATAATAACAAAATGTTTAGTTAGAAACATGCGTTAATGTTTATTTTTCAACCATATCAGATATGATAAGATAAATATGGTGACCGAATAAGGAGGTAATGGATATGTATTTCGTCGATCGAAATAAGATAGAAGAAAAATTGCAATTTTTAGATAAGCATTTACAAATCTTTGATCAAATGGAATCTCTTGAGGATGATATTTTTAAACTTTTATCAGTTGAAAGGGCGGCACATATTATTATTGATTGTATCATTGATGTTGGCAATGCAATGATTGATGGATTTATTATGCGGGATCCAGGGAGTTATGAGGATATTATAGATATATTACTTGATGAAAAAGTGATTACAGAAGAAATGGCAAAAGATATTATAGAATTAATTAAATTCCGCAAAAAACTTGTTCAAGAATATACAGAAGTTGATCATCAATCTCTTTTTAAAACAGTAAAAACTAATTTCAATTCTCTTTCACTTTTCTCAGGAAAAGTTCGAGATTATTTAACAAACGAACTTGGACCGGTTTCCGCCTTTAAAAACTAGCAAGGGGAAGGAATAAATGAAAAAATATAAAGGATATTTAATTGATTTAGATGGAACAATGTACAAAGGGACAGAAAGAATTGAATCCGCTGTTAATTTTGTACGTGAACTTCGAAAGAAGGATATTCCATATTTATTTGTAACGAATAATTCATCGCGTTCACCAGCTTTTATCGCAAAGAAGTTGAATGATTTTGATATTCCTGCCACTGAAAAAGATGTGTTTACAACCAGTTTGGCGACTGCAAATTACATATATAATCAAAATCCAAATGCTACGATTTACATGATTGGAGAAGAGGGGCTTTTTGAGGCGTTAGCGAATAAAGGATTTGTTTTTACCGAAGAAAACCCAGATTTTGTAGTTATGGGAATTGATAGACAAATTACATATGAAAAGTTAGCCATTGCTTGTTTAAATGTCCGTAAAGGTGCGACTTTTATTTCAACGAACCGTGATATAGCATTACCGACAGAACGAGGCTTTTTGCCTGGTAATGGAGCCCTTACGTCAGTGGTTAGTGTTTCTACACAGGTTGATCCGATATTTATAGGAAAGCCAGAGAAAATTATTATGGAACAAGCTTTAGATGCATTAGGTATTCATCCATCTGAAGCTGTTATGATCGGTGATTATTATGATACGGATATTCAAGCAGGAATGAACGCTCACATGGATACTATATTAGTTCATACAGGTGTAACGACAAAAGAACAATTAAAGAATTATCCGAAACAACCAACGTATACGGTTGATTCATTAGTTGAGTTGATTCCATATATTTAGGCTTTTGACGTTTGTCAAAAGCCTTATTTTTTGAAACGTTCTTATTCCAATTATTCTGCATTTGCCAGTTTATGTGCTAGACGACTGGATGCAGCAGCTGCAATGGCCCCAACGATATCATCTAAAAACGTATTTACTTTTCCAGAAGATTTATCATTTAGTTCTTTCAATATTCCTGGTTTTAATTTATCAATATAACCATAATTAGTAAAACCAATAGACCCATAAACATTAACTATGGAAAAGGCAAGAATTTCATCTACACCGTAAAGACCTTCATCAACTTCCACTAATGATTGAAGAGGTTCTTCTAACTGTTTTTTCTCGGCTAAAACATCTAATTGGATACCTGTTAAAATCGCATTTTGAACTTCTCGTTTTCGAAGAACCATTTCAACATTTTGAACACAATCCTCGAATTTTAATTCGGGGTGATATTTATTTTGTAAAATATAAACAAGTTCCGCAATATCTTTAATTTCTACTCCTCGTTCTTTTAGCCATTTTCTTGCTACTTGCTCGGAAAATTGAATAACTCTATTTTCTTCCATTGTAATCACCTTTTCTCATATTTTTCTTTGCTATATTTCGTTAACACATCTTTATTAAAAAATGCTTTTTTAGAAAACTCATTTAAGGATTTTTAATTAAAGTTAATGATTTATACATATATATGTAAATGAAAGCGAGGAGAGCCTATGGAAAATTCAATTCGAAATGATTTTAACATTCATACAGAACAAAAAATAAAATTTGAACAATATCATGCCATAGTTCATAATCGTTTATTCTTTATTATTATTCCCGTTGATGAAAACGAACACTCTGAAATAATTGAAAGATATGAGATGGCAAAATATTTTCATCAACAAGGAGAAAAATTGGTTCCAACATTTTATCCATCCATTCATGGAAATTTTATTGGTGGAAAAGAAGGAGAATATTTTATCCTCTTACAGTTAAACCCAGTAAGAAAAATGAACGGTAGGATATCAGGAAGCCAACTGGCACAATTTCATCTATTAGGGAATCGATTAACATTTTCACCAAGAGCATTAAATCGAGTAGGATTTTGGAAGGATATATGGCAGAAACGTTTAGAACAGATGGAAGCATATTGTCAAACAATATTAAGACAAGGTCCATCCAATTCATTTGAAGAAATACTATTAGAGGTTTTACCTTATTATACGGGTTTAACAGAAAATGCAATTCAATATTATGTCGATACGACGATGGATGAAACACCACAAGTAATGGATTACGGAACTGTTTGTCATGAGAGATTCCATGACGGAACATGGGGGAGAGAGTGGTATTGGAAAAATCCGTTTGATTGGGTATATGATCATTACGCAAGAGATTTAGCCGAGTGGGCAAGGAGTTTATTCTTTCAAGATTCATATTATCCACAGTCTATCATGCGAATATTTCAAGAATATCAATTGATCTTTAATCTTTCTTCATTTGGGTGGAGAATGTTTTATTGTCGTCTCATTTTTCCTGCACATTTTTTTCGAACCGTAGAACAATATTATTTATCGAATTCACATAATAGGAAAAATTTAGAGAAAGAGTTTTTTTCCATGATTCATCGTTCTTCAGAATATGAAAAACTTTTAGCCAATATTTTTGAAATATGCGGTGTTCCAAAAAGAACTTATCAAATCCCTTCCTTACATTGGGTACAATAGGTTTTTTTGATACAATGAGTATAAAAAAGGCAAAAGGGAAGGGATACATTTTGAAACCAAAAATTATTATTACTAGAAAATTACCGGATGAACTATTAAAACCACTTTACGAAATAGGTACTGTTCAAATGTGGGGCAAAGAAAGTATTCCTATTCCATATGAACAATTAATGAATGAGGCAAAAGAGGCTGATGCATTGTTAACGATGCTAAGTGATTCGATTGACGAGAAATTACTTCGTTCAGCCAAACAATTAAAAATTGTCGCGAATTTAGCAGTAGGATTTGACAATATTGATATAAAAGCGGCAACTAATAATGGAATATTTGTTACAAATACGCCAGATGTTTTAACGGATACTACAGCAGATTTAACGTTTAGCTTAATATTAATGACTGCAAGAAGATTATATGAAGCATCACATTTAGTAAGAACGGGACAATGGAAAAGCTGGAGTCCTTTTTTTATGGCTGGAACAGATGTACATCATAAAAAATTAGGAATTGTTGGTATGGGGAGAATTGGCCAAGCAGTAGCTAAAAGAGCAAAAGGATTCGACATGGAAATTAGTTACTATAATCGGACTCGCAATTTGGAATTGGAAGATAGACTTGGAGTGACTTATAAACCATTTGAGGATTTAATTCAAACATCCGATTTTATTGTTAATTTAACCCCACTAACGGAAGAAACAAAAGAATTGTTTGATAGAAACGTATTTAAAATGATGAAAAATACTGCCATATTTATAAATGCTGGGAGAGGAAAATCTGTCAATGAAGAAGACTTATATCATGCGCTAAAAAGTGGTGAAATTGCTGGATGCGGACTAGACGTTTTTGAAAAAGAGCCAATTGACGAAGCCCATCCTTTATTATCATTAAACAATGTTGTTGTATTACCGCATATTGGCAGTGCTTCAGTAGAAACGAGAACAAAAATGATTGAATTAGCAGTGGAAAACATTTATTCTGTATTATCTGGAAATTCACCTGTCACGTTAGTAAATAAAGAATTACTAAAATAAAAAAGGGGCTGTCCGATAAGTCCCAAAAAAAGAGCGAAATTGAGAAATCCTTGTGTTTCTCAATTCGCTCTTTTTACATTT
>NZ_JBYLHW010000107.1:0-4437 GCF_057747715.1 Bacillus sp. JST-5
TTGCCTTTTTTAGAACTTTTGCGGTTTAGAATTTCCAATTCCTTTGATTTTGGTGCTTGACATATTACCGCAGGACTTTAGAAACTACTGTTATACTATGCATGCAAAGTAAAAAAGTTCGAAAGCAAAAAAACAATGGGCAATGTAGAATCATTTGCCCATTGTTCCCTATAATTTAATATTAAAAGAAGCTTGCGCCTACAATAATTAATAAAATGAACAACACAACAATCAACACAAATGACCAGCCAGTTCCTGGACCGTAGCCATAGCCGCCATAACCGCCATATCCGTATCCACAGCCGAATCCACAAGGCATATCACATTCACCTCACATTATTAGTATCACTACTAACATATGTAATGGTGAATGATATGTATGGGCGGATATATAAAGAATTAGAAAAATTATCCCTTTGGTTTAAAAATGAGTGCACCTAAAAATCCAAAAATGATCGCTGCTGATATTCCTGAACTCGTAACTTCAAACATCCCCGTTAATACACCTACAAGCCCATGTTTTTCTGCTTCCTGAAGGGCACCTTGAACAAGAGAATTTCCGAAACTTGTAATCGGTATGGTCGCACCTGCACCTGCAAAATCGACCAATCTTTCATATAATCCAAAACCTTGTAAAATTGCCCCAATGACAACTAACAAACTTAACATATGAGCAGGAGTCAATTTTGCGACATCTAATAAAAGTTGACCTATTAAGCAAATCAATCCTCCTACAACAAATGCCCAAAAAAACATTGCGAGCATGTGATCACACCCTTTTCTTAAGTGTCTATTCCAATGGCAACAGCATGTGCAATACAAGGAATTGTTTCTTTCTGTTGATAACTTAAAGGGGAAAGTAGTGCTCCTGTAGCTACGCATAAAATTCGTTTATACTTTCCCTTCTTCATTTCATTTAGTAAATGACCATATAATACAGCTGCTGAACAACCAGATCCACTGCCGCCAGCCATCACAGGTTGATCTTCGTTATAGAGTAGTAAACCACAGTCTTGATATTTATCTTCCGGTATGTTAATCCCCTTTTCTTTCAAAAGTTCTAATGATGTACTTCTACCTATTTTTCCTAAATCACCAGTAACAATAAGATCATAATAATGATGATCAATATTTAAATCTTGAAAATGTTGAAAAATGGTATCAGCTGCTGCCGGTGCCATTGCTCCTCCCATATTAAATGGATCGCTCATTCCTAAATCTACAACTTTTCCAACGGTTGCATAGATAGTATAAGGGAGATTTGCTTGTTGATTGTTTTTGGCAACTAACGCCATTCCTGCTGCAGTTGCCGTCCATTGAGCAGTCGGTGGCTTTTGTCCACCATATTCTGTTGGATAACGAAATTGTTTTTCTGCTGCTGCATTATGGCTTGCCGAACCTGTAACAATATAATTTGCTCCGTTATGATCAATAATGAACGAAGACAGTGCCAATCCTTCCATGGAAGTTGAACAAGCTCCAAATAAGCCGAAATATGGAATTTGATTTGTACGTGCCGCAAAACTTGTAGGAGTCAATTGGTTAATTAAATCACCGGCAATAAAAAAATCAATATCTTTTTTGTTTAATTTTGCTTTTTGTAGAGCAATATCTACCGCTTCTTCTATGAGAAGCCGATGAGCCTTTTCATAGGAGTCTTCTCCCATCCATAAATCATCATGTAAGTAATCGAATTCTTCTGCTATTTTCCCCTTTGCTTCAAAAGGTCCTCCCGTGACACCGGTTGAAATAATCGTTGGCTTATTTACGAATACCCATGATTGTTTCCCCTGTTTCATTACCATCCACTCCATTGAACAATGATTGTTTTTATAATCCCTACGATGAATGCGGAAAAAACACCAAATGCAATAACAGAACCTGCTAATTTAAACATATTTCCCCCAACACCTAATACATACCCTTCCGTACGATGTTCAATGGAGGCAGAAATGACAGCATTTCCAAACCCTGTAACTGGTACAGCACTACCAGCACCAGCAAATTGACCGAGTCGATCATAGACTCCAAATCCCGTTAGCAACATGGAGAAAAAAACCATAGTCGCTACAGTAGGATTGCCTGCCGTTTGCTCGGTAAACGGAAAAAAGTAAATATAAAAATATGTCACCGCTTGTCCAATGGCACATATAAGACCACCAACGAAGAAGGCTTTTACACAGTTTTTTAATACAGGCCGTTTCAGTTCATGTTTCTTTTCCAATTGCTCATATTTTTGCTGTTCTTTTGTTTTTGAATTCGTTGCCATAGCTGTCTCCTTTCGTTATTATGTTTTTTCATTTTTTAGCTTTATAATCTTTTGTAATTGCTCTTCTGCTTCTCTTTCTGAAATATGATTGTTTTCAATTTGGTCTTTTAACCGTACAGCTTCTAAAAAGATTTTATAATCTGAAGAAACGAAGAAATTTTCTTTCTGATATTTATTTTCCAAAATTTTGTTTACTTTTTTCTCGATACTTTTCATTTGAAAACGATGTAGATGCTTAACCTTATATGCAACTAAAATATCTTGTTGACCGATAATAACAGTTACATCATAAATTTCCTTTAATGCTAATACATCATCCTTAATCGATTTTGCCTTTTTTTCTTTTTCATTATCTTCAACAGTGGAAATTGGTGGAGGGTCCGTCGTTTTTAGTAACGCCAAATCTCCATCAGCACTTTCCTTCTGTTGGCAGCCTGAAATAAGAGATAATACGCTTATAACAAGTATTACTTGCATAAATCGTTTATACATGATTTCATCCTTCCGTTAAATACAGTCTCTGTTTCACTTTAATATTTTCTGAAATTGAATAAAAAATATTCCTTATCGTTTAGAAAAGAATAAATACACTTGGGGATACATCTAAAGAGAGTAAAAAATCTATTTAATGATATGAATGAGAAGCAAGAAAAAAAGATTTTGACAGAGAGTATTTTTTTATAAAAAAAAGAAGTGATAAAAATCACTTCTCAACTAATACGTTTCTTTTTATTTCCACAACCACAACCTTTTTTCTTTAAAGTTGGACTTTTTTTATTTAAATCCTTTGTTGTAGGTTTCTTCCAGTCGTATCTCATTTTTTCTCCTCCCACACGTTATTTAATAATATATGCGAAGGGAGAGAGTTTTGTATCCACATAGACCTATGATTTATTCATAAAGAATTGTACAATCATTTCAATTATTGCCGCAACTCCACTAACGGCTAGTATAACAATCACAGTGGAAGCTAATAAAGGATAAAAAACATAGAATACATATAAGAAAATAGAACACCATATCCCAGTACACCAATAACAGCTCAATAGTTCCCCGATCCACTTTTTCACTCCTTTTTCTTTAGGAACGACGAATATTTCCACAACGCCATCTTCACCTTTTATTTCCTTCTCATCCAAAAATGGAGAACGTAGCCACTCCATAATTTTGTCATAAACAATCAAGTGAGTGAGTCGAAAACAAGCGATTGACAGAACGAAAAATTGAAAAAAGGTTAGATTCATCACATATATGCCCCCTAATGCATCTTATAGAATAACACTATGCATGCCTCAAATTTTTATTTCCTGCCGTTTTTACCTATTTTCTTGAAAAAAGGCGATTGACGGTTTCTCAAATGTGACAAGTTCAATATGTTATTAATGTATTGAAATATATATTGGAGTTAGGAGGAAACATTAATATGGGTTGCTCGAAAAAAGATGGTTGCATTTGTGAAATATTACGCGCTGTTAAAGATATACAAGATGCTGCCGTTGAGGAATGCGTCTGCCCAACTAATTGTTTATTAGAGCCATTAGGTGGGTTAGGAGCTAATAATAATCCTTATGATACTCGTGTCATTGTATTAAAAACAGCAGATGGTTCTCCTTTCCATGCATTTTATAAAAGCATCACACCTGTACCAGTAGATGCAGAAGCTTCAGCAAGTTCACCTTGCGTTTCTATTTACTTTAGAGTAGAAGAAGTATATGATAACTGCTGTGCTTTATTAAGAGTTTTGGAACCTATAAGAGCAAACGGTTCACCAGTTAATCTAGTATGCGACATTGTAGATAAATGCGGCATTGCCCTTAATAAAACTTGCGAAGTAGTTGATTTCAGACTAACAAATGACTGCATCACTGTTGACTTAAGCTGCTTCTGCGCAGTTCAATGTATTAAAGACACATATGTCGGCGCATGCGTAGAAGAATAGAAAAGCGAAGGCACATCTAGAACGCCGTATGAACGGGAGGGCCTCTCGCACTGAGATAAAGGAAACACGACGAGACACGAGTCGTTGTTGACTTATCGCAAGGGAGAGAGGTCATCGTTCACTAGGCGTTCGTGCCGCAGCTAGACAATCCGAAAAGCGGAGGCGAGCGCCTAGTGGCGAACGAACGGGAGTCACTCCTGCACTGAGATAAAGGAAACACGGCGACCTA
>NZ_JBYLHW010000108.1:0-4321 GCF_057747715.1 Bacillus sp. JST-5
AGACCTCTTGGAGGGTGGAGTGACCACTGGCATAAAGAGAACAGCTATTCACGGAAGTTATAAAGACTTGCGTCAATGATCTTAATTGAACCGCCGTATTCCGAACGGTACGTACGGTGGTGTGAGAGGTCGGGGGTTAGTCACCCCCTCCTACTCGATTCAGTCGATTACTTCTTCTTTCAAATAATTCATTAATGCAATGTACCAATTTGTAAAAGATTCAATTCTAAATATCTAATTATTTTTTGAACGCCATATATAAGAACATATCAAACGATTGTAAATTACGATAGAAGCTATCTTGTAAACTATTAAGTTGCTTACTTAACCAATATCTGTTTTTTGAGTTGTACTTTAAATCATACAGTGATTGTTCTATATAATCCAAATCTCCAATCACCGATATTAAATATCTATCCGCTTCATCTGAGATATATTCAGAATTGAATAAGTCAAGAAGATGTCTTTTTCCAAATCGTATTTCATATAAGATATAATCAATGTCATCGATATGAATACTCTTCTCATTTTTGGAGATTAACCAATCTTGTTCATACATTCGCATGATTTTTTCCAAATTTATATTATAATCCTCATAAATTTTTTCTATTTCATTCCGATTTTTGAAATCTTTTAAATAATTATTATAATTTTCAACGATCTTTTTCTCCGGACTAAAAGTAAAGGTTTTAATCATACTATAAAAATGAAAAGGAAAAAACCATGAAATCAGCAAATATAACATAACTATTGATGTACCAATTATGGTCCATTTTTTCTTTTTACTCACATTTATTCTCCTTTGTTAAATATTTTTGATAATAAACTTATAACTCTTTAATTAATCTATAACGCCCACGTTCCAGTCGTTCTAATACACGATTATAATCAGGTACATTGGAAGAATGATTACCTCCATGCTCAACAAGAACCATATCTGCATAGTGGTACTAAAATCTCTCCATCTGCGACCTTATTTTTTCGCTACCATTCCTTAAACCCAGTAGGAGTTTTTATGCCTACTAATTTACGAAATGCTTCAATAATAGCTTCCTTTTACGGCATTAATGCCATAACCACCTCAAATCCATTCCAGTTCTCATTCACTTTTCTAACTAGCTTTCTGATTATTCTTGGAGCTATTTATACATCTTAATGGATATAAAACGAATATTTCCCTTTTCACCAAATATTTTACTATATTGGAAGAAAAATAACAAATAAATTTTCTGAAATTAGAAATTTGAGATAATTTTTGTTTTGTGCAAGAATTTCTAGTTATGAGCTTAATGGTAAGGCATGAAAAAATTCAAAAGCTCGCCTAATACTGACGAGCATTGTTATTAATAAATTTTAATGAAGAAGCAATTAAATAGATATGCTGTTTCGAAGCCCAAAGGATAAAATATTGATATTTCTTTCCTTTCAAGTGGATTGGATTAGGGTAACGAGCAATAATGGCTGCCTGATTTCGCATTTCTTGTTTCTGATCGTCTGATGGCCAAATTAAACAGGCAAGTTCATTTTGGATAAGAAATGGAAACATAATAGGGTTGCTTCCATACGGTTGTAATGGATGAAAAGCTTCGTTTTTACAAACTTGTTCTACTGGTTCATCAGTTGCAATCGCTGATATTTGGAAAAATCCATCAATTCCCTCATACCGTTCTTTCGTTACTTTTTGCCAATGGTTTGGGTGTTGAAACATTACACGATATAAAGTATTGACATAGGTTCCTACAACAGCTGGATGAGAAGATACGGTTGACCATTGTACGGAAGTAATCGTTGCACCATCAGCGACTATCCGAATTGGTACTGGATGATAGAGATGTATCATCCAAATTTCACTAGCTCCCGTTTCATTTGAACAACCGCTTAAATAAGCGATTTTTAAACTGTCGGGCGACCAAGTAACAGGAGAAGAAAAACAATTGGAAATGGCCCAAATATGATCTTTTTCGCCTTGAGAATCTGTCAGCCTAATTTCAGAAAAGTATCCAAGTGTATCATAGGCACTTGCACTATAGGCAATTTTTTCTGAGTTTGGCGACCATTCTGGATAATAGTTTTTCGAAAGAGGTCCTCCTTGAATTTCATAGGTTTTTCCCGTATCCAGTTCAATTGTACGTATGAATGAAATGCTGGCACCAGGTGTTGTATAAAGGACATATTTCCCGTCTGATGATAATCGAACATAATTCAGTGATTCATCTTTATTTGTTGTTAATTGCTTTTTATTTTTTCCGTTCGTTTGGATTCGGTATAGTTGAGGTACCCCCTTTTCATCTAGTGCTTGATATAAAATCTCTTTTCCATTTGGAAACCATTGAGGGTCACGCGGTTGATTTTCTTTTATACCAAGCGCGTAGTGTGTATACACGTCATATATGACGATTTGGCTTTGATTGGAATAAACGATTTTTCTATGGTCGGGCGACCAATCAATTCTTGCATTCATAGTATCTGTTAATTGATCGATTTGGGCGATAGATAATGTTGGTAAATACAAGATATAGAGAATTTGATTTTTCCCAACAAAAGCTATTTTTAAACTGTCCTTTGACCAATATGGAATGGTATAAGACTCCCCAAGACCCAAGGTGACTTGCCTTTTCTCTCCATTTAATGGATGATAAAGCCAAATATCGAAATTTCCGTTCATATTTGTCGTATATGCTATATAGCCATTTTCACCAGGTGGTACATAAGGAATTATTAATCGCATTCCTGGCAAAATGATATCAGATGTCAGACGATTGACTTGACGGATTGATTCAACATCTACTCTTCCATTCGTTACAACATTATATTTCTGGCCCATAGAAAATAAAGTATCACCGCTTTGGACGATGTAATATGGAACTCCTAGAGGAATCAGAAGAAGTTGATCGGGTACGATTTCATATGGAGGTACAAGTTGATTGGCTTCAATGATGATCGAACGTGGTATATGAAACTGTTCAACAATAGTTTCAATAGTGTCTCCTTCCTTTACTCGATAACGATTCACCCCTGGCGGCATTGACAACTGATCTCCTGGTTGAATGATATACGGATGCGAAATGTTATTGGCTGCGATAAGTGACTTTATAGGAATTTTCCATCGTTCAGCAATTTGACTTAACGTTTCACCCGACCGAACGGTATAAAAAGATTGCATGACTTTCACCCTTTTACATTCTTCTTGTTTTCAAAAAACTATTCTCCTTGCCTATAATGTATTCATTAGAAGGGAAAAATGGCTTGTTGAATAAAAAATTAATCTTTTCTCTCAGCAATTTCTAATAAGGTACGAAAAATAAATATCTTTAATGTCATAAATATCGTCGGTCTATCGCAAAAATAGTATTAATTAAAATAGAAATCCCTCCCCATTTAATAAAGGGAGGGATTTAGAATATATTAATATAGAAGGACATCACATTATATTTTCATAGATTTCGATTAAATTACCTGCCGGATCACGAAAATGTGCAACTTTGATGCCCCAATCTTTTTGTTCTGTTGGTTCGGTAATAAACACTACTTTATTTTTCAATGCTTCATATGTACGTTCGACATTATCCACTTTAAAAATTAATGCAACTTTATCAACGGTTTCATAGACAGGAACATATTTTTCGCCAATGGCTTCCATCATCTGTTTACGCTCGAAAATTCCTAACTTCGCACCGTTGAAATGAAAATCCGCATAATTCGAGTTTTCATCTCCCCATGTTACTTCGAATCCAAGGATATCGCGATAAAATAAAAAACATTCCTTATAATTTTCTACTAAAATTCTTGTATGAGTGAGTTGCATAACATCCACTCCTATAAGACTATTTTTTTGTTATTTTATCATTCATTAAAAAATTTTTGTAATAATCGTGCAATTTTGATTGAGTCAAGTTTTTGTGGGCAGTTTTATCTCTCTAACAATGAATGCGGTTTCACTATTTTAGAGGACTCTCTTGATCAAAAATTTGTTCTTTTAAAATCCTGCAACTCCTTTAAAGTCTTGTACACTGGAATATTTGCCTTACCATTTAGGTATAGGAGATTGTCTCTTGTGACGTCACCAATGGTACTTGTCACCTTTTCTATGTAATGTTTGGGTGGATTATTTTCCTCCTTGGTTTTTGACCAACTTCCGACTTTCCCAAATAATGTTTTCAATGCAAGATTGTCTAGGAAAGCCACCAATCCAGTAATCATGGCACTTGCGCCTTTTTCTACCCAGCTACGTCCATTTTTGAGTCCATCGTTCCCTCGGCACTTCCCATTGGACGCATTCCTTTGGTGTCAATACCTTGTTCTTTAAGCCACTTCCGGTAAT
>NZ_JBYLHW010000109.1:0-4121 GCF_057747715.1 Bacillus sp. JST-5
GGTTTATTTATTATACCCAATTTTAATTAAAAATAGTTTCAGGAATTATCGAATTAGACTTGACTAATCGTAGGAAAGAGGCTGGGACAAAACTAGTTTCAAGTAAGGAAAGAGGTGGAAATTGAGAGGTTCAATTTCCACCTCTTACCATTTTCTTTATTAAATTTTTATATTTTCATATTTGTTGACCGTGTATTTTCGTAAATTCACGGCCATTAATGCTAAACCCATTTCGTTTTCCACCTTTGATTTTCCGAGGACAGAAAATCGAGTGAAACGCAAATTAGCCTTCAAGAATCCAAAAACTGGTTCCACGTCAATTTCAATCGCAACTTTATTTGCGATTGTTTTCTCATTTATAAAGCAAAAAGGAAAGTTATGTGAAGCTCTTGATTGACAAAGAATGATGTGATTTTGTGTCAAGAGATAATATTTCATTAAATTATTATCCATTATGTTGAAAAATTGAAAAATAGTCGATAAAATTTTTATATGTAAATTGGCAGGAAGGAGTTATAAAATGATCCATTTAAAGTGGGCAAACAATCCGACAATAAAACAAGTAAAATGTATTCATACGAATGCTGCAAAATATGTTGTAGACCGTATGTTAACCGTTGGAAAGATTTATGATGTCAAAAATGAAACAGAAGACTTTTATTTTGTCATCGACAATTCAGGTAAAGTTGGTGGATATTACAAAGAATATTTTGAAGAAATATAAAAAACCCTGTTTTTACAGGGTTTTCCTATTTTAAATTAGGACTTTTCCAGATAAATATCTATTGTTTGAAGGCAATAATAGAACCTCCTTTTCAAAGAAAAATTGAACGTTTATATTGCGTTATTATGATTTAGCCGTTCAATAATGATTCATCATATAATTCAAAGTGTAAAGGTTAATAAACATGAATCGGTGAAAAGGAGGGGTATAAAGCTTTATCATCGTATACTCTTTTGAAACTTACTAACCTTACCCAACATTAATGTGAACCCTTTTTCCAACAGTATTTTTGGGCCTCATTTATCAAAAATGATAGATGAGGTATTTTTTTGACATTGCATATTCATTTTATAAAATTTTTTGAGAAAAAAAAAGGGGAAAATAGTCATATTTTTCAAATTTTAATAGATTTTTTCATAGATTCAAATTCTTATAAAAAAATCATCATATGAGTATATGGATTTAAAAAAAATTATAGGTTATAAATAAATATAGTAAAATAGAATTGTTTAAAAGGATCATACGCTTTTTCATAAGTAGCGGAATGATCATTTTTTTATAAAGTTGATCATGAAAAGATAAATTTACTAACAAATGGCAATATTATTGTTAATAGTTTTATTTTCATAAATGAATCAAAGAAAAACCTAAGATAAAGATTTCTCATAAATGCCTATCTGTATTAATACTTAAACAATCGAAAATTTAAATTTTATATTTGTATTTTATGTTCTTGATATATAGAAAAGAGGGGTACATGTGAGGGTATTGTTTGTAGCCATTGGCGGAGCAATTGGAACTTACGTAAGGTATCTAATAAGTAATGTTAGTTTTGAAAATATTCATATCTTTCCAATACAAACCTTTTTTATTAATATTATTGGAGCCTTTCTACTGTCATTAATGTTTTCTTTATTTCGCTCTACATCTTTTATAGATTCTAAATATTTTAAAGGTATTTCAGTTGGTTTTCTTGGATCGTTTACAACCTTTTCATCTTTTTCATACGAATTTCTATATTTAATAGAACAAGATTTTATTTTGATCGCATTCTTATATCTTTTTGGCAGTCTCATATTCGGCATTGTCTTTGGTCTATTTGGTATTAAATTAGGAGAGAAAATCTATCAGCAACTGTCATTGAAAGAGGGAAACTAATGATGTTCATCATTTTTATTATAATAGGTGGAAGTATCGGGGCAATTTTGCGTTATTTTTTTGGACAAATCTTTTCGTTTGGGACAGTTATTTCTAACATTATTGCTTCCATTTTGCTAGGATTGTTTACCCAAATTCCAATGAATCACTTATTATTTAATATATTCACTGTTGGATTTTGTGGTGGATTAAGTACATTCTCTACATTTATATATGAATTAATCACTACGAAAAAGATGAAAGATCAAATTAATTATATGCTTTGGAATGTCGTAGCATCAATATTTGCTGTTGCAATTGGTATGTTCATTGGTTCATTTTTTGCAAAATAAAAAGGACTTTTTCAGTCCCTTATGATTATGAATGTGCTTTTGTATAAAAGAATTTAGTTGACAAAAGTCGATTCCGAACTGTGATGCCAGCCCATGAAGAAAGAAATGCTTTAATGATACCAACTATGATAAACGGTAAAAACGCTGATGAAAACGCTGCTTCCCAAGTGACATCCATGACAAACTTAAACCAAATCGTTCCAAACAATAGTGTGATAAACATGCCGATCGTATTGGCCAACATAGCATAAGCATATGTAAATGATTTCTTTTCAAGTATGTATCCTGTCAAATAAGCTGTAGGTATAAATCCTATTATGAATCCTCCCGTAGGACCGAAAACAACCCCTAATCCTGCACTTGCTTGAGAAAATACTGGTATGCCGACAATTCCTAATAAGATATATACTAATACTGATAGTGTCCCTAATTTCGATCCTAAAATCGTTGCCGCTAAACCAATCGCTAATGTTTGGCCAGTTATGGGAATGTAGGGAAGGGGAATGGTTATTTGCGCTAAAATACCAATCAATGCAGCAAAAAAGGCGACAATAATCATATTACGTAAACGTCTTTGTTGATGATTCATAGATTACACCTCCGATTTAAATGTTAACCAAAATTATAAGTAGGTTAACATTTTTCATTATAATGATTCTTTAATTCGGTTGTCAATGGATAATTTCTGTAGATCAAAGTGTGAAGAATATAAAAAATAGCAAAAAAAAATGAACCCGACTTCTCGGATTGGCCATCAATGGTATATATTCAAATTTGGTAAATATAATGCGCTCACATCTTTGAGTCAATTTAGATGTTTCAACCCTTACGTATATTTTCATTTAAATCAATATCTTTAGACGTTAAATAATTCCAGTTTTCATCATATTGTTCTACTATAGAAGTGTCGAAAATCTTCGCGTCAGTAGGAGGGGAGGAATTTTTATAAACGTAAATCAAAAATAAAGGAATTAAAATAATAATAACCCCAACAATACAATCCAATAACGTTTCTTTCCAATCTTTATTCAATTTTCTTCCTCCTTTCCTTGACATTATATTCATTAGTAGGAAAGAAGGTTTGCTAATAAACAAAATTAAAAAAAGACTAAGGATCCTTAGTCTTTAAAGTGTCATTCTAAATCCTCACTTTCATCCATTATCGTTTGAAAAACTTTTTCTTTATTAAATTCCTCCCCCATTGGAAATTTTGAAACAAATTGATTATTTTCATCGACTAAATAAGTGAATGTAGTATGAGTATAAAAACCGTTTCCTGGATCGTTATATAAAAAATTAAACGTGTCCGCTAAAGCTTTTGTATTTTTTGAATCTCCAGTTAAGAAATGCCAATGTTTGTCATGGTGAGCATTAAATGCTTTCGCATAGTCCGCCATAACATCTACGGTATCTCTATATGGATCGATCGTTACAGAAATAAATTCGACTTTTTTTCCATATATTCCTGATTCAATTAAATCGTTTTTCAATAATACCATTTTTTGTGTAGTTGTAGGACAAACATCCGGGCAATGTGTATACATAAATTCAATCAACTTTAACTTCTTATTGGACTGATCAAATCGATATTCATTATTTTCACTAGTTTGAAATATTAAGCCATCTGGTATTTGAGATGATTGATCTCTCCAAATAAAATAGCTAATACCTGAAACTGTGATAATGAATACAATAATAGCAGATAAAAGTATAATTTTTTTACTGTTCATGCCCAATCCCTCCTAATATAAGGATACAGTAGTGGATATATGATTAAAAGTAGCTAACGTGTATAGATCATGAATGTTTTTTGAACGTTTTTTCATAACGCGGATTGACCCCCTAAATTTGGACACATCCTATCTTATTTTAGGTTATTCTCAAAATTTCTCGTTTTTTCTTGGCAA
>NZ_JBYLHW010000011.1:0-48145 GCF_057747715.1 Bacillus sp. JST-5
AAAATTCCATCCTACGATTCAGAGGCCACCAAACGAAAGCGCGGTAGCCCCTAAACCCCAACATTTGACATAGAACCATAATAATTAATTAGTTTGGAAGAAAATGAATATTATAGTATAATATGTGTTAAATAATGAATGATTATTCATTCACAACCTATGATTGAAAGGAGTATGACAATGAAGTATATTACATATATTGAAGATTTTGAATCATGGGTGAACAGTTTTTCTTTTTATTGTCCCATTAAAGTTCGTTTTTCCGAAACAGATATGTTTGGACATATGAATAACACAATCCCATTTATCTATTTTGAACAAGCAAGAATTGAATTTTTTAAACATAAAGGATTTATGAATGATTGGGTTCGCCCAGATCACGAAACGATTCCTGTTGTGGCAAATTTGCAATGTGATTACTTAACACAAGTATTTTTTGACGAACAATTATACATTTATGTGAAAGCTCATGATGTTGGAACATCATCTGTTGATTTACACTACATGGCAAAAAAAGAAGATGGGACCGTCTGTTTTACAGGGCGTGGAACAATGGTCAATTTTAATAAACGAACAGGAAAAGGTGAAAAATGGACGGAGGAAGAAAGGAATAGGTTATTAATATAGCAGGATTAAATAAACGAATGTTTACGAACTATTCAATATATTTCCATAATTGTTTATATTTATTTTGTACGGTTGACTTTTTTTGAAAATTCAAAGGAGGAAGAAAATAATGAGTTTTTTCTCTTTGCTGGTATTATGAATTAATAATTCAAGTTTCCATGATATTGCTAACAATAATGAAGTCTTAGTAGACAAAAAATAATTTATAAACTTGTAAAAATACTAACATTTACAAAGAATATAAAAATATTAAGATTTCAAGAGATCCAGTTACATTAATATGACTAAACTATAGTGAAAGCTGGTTTTCATAATGAAAATTAAACTATTCCTATCACTCTTTATTCTTCATTTTATATTTGGAGCGATTTTTTTCTTTTGGGTAACATGGGTAGACGATCATATTAATGGTACCCTCATGAATTATTTTCTTTATATTTTAGGTTTTTCGGTTATTGCAATATTACCAAATTTAATTTTGCTAAATAGAGCAAGAAATAAAATTACCTTTGTTCGACCACACACGTTTACTTTACTAGGATTTCCACTAGCTATTATAATCCTAATATTTCTTTATTGATAGGAAAGAAATAATAAACGGACTTCAGTTATTTAGGAGGTGTAATTTTCTAGAAACTTACTGAAGAACTTTTTAAAAAATGGAATAATGGTTGTTGACTTTAAAGGAAAAAAATATTTTAGAATGTATACAATATATCGCTCTTTTTATTTTTGAACCTCCGCGCCTATTTTGTTTCTTTAAGGATTCTGCTGTCACTTTAAGCCTTGCCTTCACATACTATATGGTGACTATATATACCCATCCCGCGGTCACAGCTGGCGAAGGCAAGGAGGGTTCAAGCACTTGAAGGAGAACGATTTCACTCATAAGCCGTTATTAACGAAAAGAGAAAGGGAAGTATTCGAACTGCTAGTACAAGATAAAACGACAAAAGAAATAGCCCAAGAGTTATTCATAAGTGAAAAAACAGTTCGAAATCATATTTCTAATGCCATGCAAAAGCTTGGCGTTAAGGGGCGTTCACAAGCTGTTGTTGAACTTCTCCGCATGGGGGAGTTAAAGCTTTGAATGACAACCGGCTGTCTATGAAGATGGCCGGTTTTTCACATTGGACGAAATTATGAATCTATCAAAATCCTATCAAATAACAAGGAATAGACAAGTTACGCTTGAATTTTGGTGAAAAAACATAGAAAATGAAAGAAGATGATACCGATATATTTTAGAAAAAAGAGGGGTTGTTCACTAAATGACGGAAAAGACAGAAAAAGGGATTGATCTATCAATTGTAGCAGACATCGAAAAGGACCTTCGATACATTGCAGGAATCATTAAACAAAAGGGTAGAGAGATTTTAAGCAATTATACGATTACCCCTCCTCAATTTGTTGCTCTCCAATGGTTGTTTGAAGAAGGAGATATGACAATAGGGGAACTTTCTAATAAAATGTATTTAGCTTTTAGTACAACCACTGATTTAGTTGATCGAATGGAAAACAATCATCTAGTTGAACGTGTAAAAGATCCGAGAGACCGCCGCGTAGTAAGAATTCACCTATTAGAAGAAGGTAAGCGTGTAATTGATGAAGTGATAAAAAAACGACAACTATATTTGCAAGATGTATTGAAAAATTTCAGTGAAGAGGAAATATTACAACTTAAAGATAATTTAATGAAGCTACATAAAGACATGAAAGAAAAATGAGGCGAGAGTTTTGAGAAATCCAATTGGCATCATAGATTCAGGGGTCGGGGGATTGACTGTAGCAAAAGAAGTCATGAGACAATTACCAAATGAGTCCATTGTTTATTTAGGTGATGGTGCTCGTTGTCCATATGGTCCAAGGCCTGTACATGAAGTGAAAAAATTTACGTGGGAATTAACTAACTACGTATTAAAATTTGACATAAAAATGCTCATCATTGCTTGCAACACAGCGACTGCCGTCGTTCTTGAAGACTTAAAGAAAGAACTTCCTATACCTGTGTTAGGAGTCATTCACCCCGGTGCCCGTGCAGCAATCAAGAATTCAAGGAAATATCATATTGGAGTCATAGGAACTGAAGGAACCATTAGTAGTAAGGCATATGAATATGCGTTAAAAACGATACGAAGCAATGTACAAGTGAATGGAATTGCATGTCCGAAATTTGTTCCATTAGTAGAAAGCGGTGTTTTACAAGGTCCAATTGCAGAAAGAATCGTACATGAATCTCTTTATCCATTAAAGAAAACGAATATCGATACACTGATTTTAGGTTGTACCCATTATCCTCTCCTTGAGCCACTTATAAAAAGTGAATTAGGAGAATCAATCAAAATCATCAGCTCTGGTGAAGAAACCGCGCGTGAAGCCAGTGCTATATTAGATCATTTGAAACTATTAAATGTAGACAATAGCCATGTAAATCATCATTTTTATACCACTGGGTCTAAAATTCTTTTTGAAAAAATCGCAAAAAGCTGGTTGCCTTGTAAAGAGCTTAATATCGAAACCATCTCTATAAGCTAACAATTTAATGGTTAGCTTTTTTTTATGGGAAGAAATTTTTAAGGCTTGTTCTATTTTGAAAATAGGCTCGTATACATGTAGTACAAACTGTCAGGAGGGAAATAAGAATGAGCAAAAGAAGATGGTTACCGATTTTGCTAGCTCTTCTAACGGCTATGCTTTTAGGAGCTTGCAGTAAATTAGATGATCCTTCAGAAAAAATTGATCCGCCACAAACCATTTCTTATGGAGACAAAAAAGATTCGAATCATAATCATAGCGACAATAGCGAAGAAGCCACAAAATCCATTAAAACAGAACTTTATTTAATTGATAAAAATGGCTATGTTGTGCCTCAAACTTTTGAACTGCCTGAAACGAAAAGTGTGGCTAGACAGGCATTGGAATACTTAGTGGAAAACGGTCCAATTAGTAATATGTTACCAAACGGATTCCGCGCTGTACTTCCTGCAGAAACTCAAGTAAGTGTGGATATTCAAGATGGTGTAGCTATTGTAGATTTTTCAAACGAATTTAAAAATTACAAACCAGAAGATGAGCAAAGAATTTTACAATCGGTAACATGGACATTAACTCAATTTGATACGATTAATAGTGTGAAGCTTAAACTTAACGGAAAAGAACTTTCAGAAATGCCTGTAAACGGAACTCCAATTATGGGAGAGTTAACGAGAAAAATGGGAATCAATGTCCTTGCAAATAATGTTGCAGATCTTTCTGGAACTAGTCCTATTACTGTTTATTATTTAAGCCAAAATAACGAAGATTTTTACTATGTCCCAGTGACAAAACGAGTAAAAATGGGGAACGAAGATAAATTAACTGCAACTGTACAAGAATTAATGAAAAATCCAGGTGTCAAAGGTTTATTTACTGAATTTATGGCGGATGCAAAACTGATCGAAAAACCGAAAGTTGAGGAAGGAAAAGTTACGTTAAACTTTAATGAAAATATTTTAGATAGTTTTGAGAAAAAGGTAATCTCCGAAACATTATTAAATGCTCTTGTGTTATCATTAACAGAGCATGAGGGTATTAAAAGCGTTTCTGTATTAGTGAACGGAGAAGCAGAACTTGTGAATAGTAACGGTCAACCAATTGCTGAACCGGTAACGAGACCAGAAAATGTGAACACAGGAAGTTTTTAATTTCGTCTATTTGTTATAAAATAAAAATATTGGTGAAGAGGTTGGATTCAACCTCTTCTTTTTATACTTAGACTTTATTTGATACAATAAAATGTGATATGGTAGGAAAGTCTTTTACTTCACGTTTAGGAGGACATTCTATGCAACGAGTGGATGGAAGAAAATCCGATGAACTAAGAAATGTACATATTCAAACTAACTATATTATTCATCCTGAAGGGTCTGTGTTAATAGAAGTTGGAAATACAAAAGTTATTTGTTCCGCAAGCATTGAAGACCGCGTTCCACCATTTATGCGTGGTGGTGGAAAAGGATGGATTACCGCTGAATATTCCATGTTACCGAGAGCAACGGAACAAAGAAATATGAGAGAATCAACGAAAGGCAAAGTTTCCGGCCGTACGATGGAAATTCAACGTTTAATCGGACGTGCTTTACGTGCGGTTGTTGATTTAGAAGCTTTAGGAGAAAGAACGATTTGGATTGATTGTGATGTGATCCAAGCAGATGGAGGAACAAGAACAGCTTCAATCACGGGTTCCTTTGTTGCTTTATGCTTAGCTGTAAACAAACTTTATCAAGAAAAAGTCATTACCAAATTTCCGATTCTTCATTATTTAGCGGCAACAAGTGTTGGTATTTTAGAAGATGGAACTGCCGTTTTAGATTTAAATTATGATGAAGATTCAAAAGCTAATGTAGATATGAACATCATTATGACAGGAAATGGTGAATTTGTAGAACTCCAAGGAACAGGAGAAGAAAAAACATTTTCACATGCACAATTGTTACAAATGATTGAGCTTGCGAAAAAGGGAATTGAAGAATTATTTGTTTATCAAAAAAAAGCGTTAGGAGAAATTAACGAATACATAGGTCAAGAAGCTAAAAAAGAGGATGAGGGAGAATGAAAGAAATTATTGTTGCCACAAACAATAAAGGGAAAGCAGCTGAATTCGAAGCATTGTTTGAACCACTTGGTTATAAAGTGTTAACGCTAAGAGACCTTCCACATATTGAAGAGGTGGAAGAAACAGGAGTAACGTTTGAAGAAAATGCACGATTGAAAGCTGAAACGGTCTCAAAACTTGAAAATAAAATGGTCATTGCGGACGATTCTGGACTTGTCGTTGATGCTTTAGATGGAAGGCCAGGCGTATATTCTGCTCGCTATGCTGGAGAAGAAAAAAATGATGATGCAAACATTCAAAAAGTGCTTGATGAATTAGCGGATGTTGAAGAAAAAGAGAGAACCGCACGATTTGTTTGTGTGTTAGCAGTTGCGATACCAAATAAAAAAACGAAAATCTTTAAAGGAACTTGTGAAGGTCTCATCACGAAAGAAAAAATGGGTGAAAACGGATTTGGTTATGATCCAATCTTTTATATAAGAGATAAAGGGAAAACAATGGCTCAACTAACAAAAGAAGAAAAAAATCAAATCAGTCATCGTGCGAATGCCATAAAAGAATTCAAAGAATGGTTAAAGAGCGGTGGAATGGAATGAAAGCAGTCATTGTCAGTGATAGTCACGGCTTGACAACAGAGCTAGAAATGATCGCTAAACTTCATGGGGAAGCGGATGTCTTTATTCATTGTGGAGATAGTGAATTACAACCAACAGATGAAGCTATTCAGCCTTACCGAGTTGTAAAAGGAAATTGTGACTTTCATAAACATTTTCCAAATGAATTAATGATTAATTTTGGCGATAAAAACATATTTGTCACGCACGGCCATTTATATGATGTGAAAATGGAATTACGTTTGCTTTATTATCGTGCATTAGAAAAAGAGGCGAATATCGTTTGTTTTGGCCATTCTCATTTACTTGGTGCAGAAATGATTGATAATATTTTATTCATCAATCCTGGCAGCTTACGACTACCAAGAAATCGACGAGAAAAAACGTATGCTGTGTTAGAAATGACCGATTCAGAATATAAAGTAACATTTTATGAATATAACGGTGGAATGATTGAAAAACCGTTGAAATTTAAGATTTCATAAGAAGGAGAAAAAATTTTTTCTCCTTCTAAAAAAACCTATTGACATTTAAATATTTCCCTAATATAATAAATCTTGTCCTTAGGAAATTTAATAAAATGTCCCAGTAGCTCAGCTGGATAGAGCAACGGCCTTCTAAGCCGTCGGTCGGGAGTTCGAATCTCTCCTGGGACGCTAAGTAAGTATCACCGATTCTAAAAAAGCTTACAAACGTTGTTTATCAATGTTTGTAAGCTTTTTATTTTTAATTTAAAAACTACTTCATACTAAATGCATCATTAAAACTATTCTTTCTCCTTTGAGCATGTTACGTGAAGAATGAAAATTTTTGTCGAAATCTTCAGATTGATATTTAAGTAAAAAATATATAATTATAGTAGTATGTGGTAACTTGAGATACCATACTCATAAACTATTATGAATTTAAATCCTGATTATAAATTTATGTATAGTTTTTAGGAGTTGTACTATGATTCAAGTTAAAAATTTCTAAGAGTTATTCCAATAAAATTATTATTAAAGAATCTAATTTTGAAATTAAATCGCAAAGAATTTCTTTTTTAATGGGACCGAATGGTGCTGGAAAGACAACAACTATTAAATGTCTAATGGGTATGGAAAACCATTTAGGAGAAATTTTATTTGATAGAAAAAAGATTGATCAAGTAAGAGACCAATGTTTAGTTATTTGGGATGACTGCCCTTTTTATACAAATCTCAGTGGTTTTCACAATTTACTTATTTTTGGTGAAGGAAAGAAATCCAAAAATGAAATTATGGAGATTGCTTCAAAGTATTTAGACCACCATACTATAAAAAATAAAGTGAAAACTTATTCCTACGGTCAAAAGAAAAAATTAGCTTTAGTATTAGTTGAGTCTTGAACCAAAATATCTAATTATGGATGAGATATCAAATGGATTAGATTTTGATATGATAAGAAATTTACAAAAAAGTATAAAATCCTGGTCAAATAAAATGACTATTATCTTAACTGGACATCAATTTAGTTTTTACAATGAAATAATTGATGAAGTATTCGTCATTAGAGATAAAGAAATTGTACTGATACAAGAGAATTTTAGTAATAGCGGCATAATGTTGGAGGATATATATGATGAAGAAAATTCTTGAACAAGAATTAAGGTACGGAATAAATTCTAAAATTTATTTCATTTTAGTAATATTTCTTTGTGGACTATTTGGAGTCATATTATTTCTTAATTATTCATCAGTTACTGAATTGTATAAGGAATATGAGGGGGTATTAAATTATTATGAAAAAAATAATCTAAATATTGAAGAATTAAAGAATGAATATATAGTAGGAACATATGAAGATGGAGGAACAATAACTAATCCAATTGCTTACTATAATGATACTATAAGTAAATATATTTATGCTGCTAGCTCTGAATACAGATTATCACAATTATTAGAATCATCCATTTTATATTTTCCGATAGTTTTTGGATTGTTAGGTTTAGTTATTTCTACAAATGATTATAAATACAGAACGATTAAACTTCGCACAGTAAGAATAGACAAAAATAGATTAGGTATGGCTAAGCAAATCTCTATAGCTATCAGTTCCTTTATAATCATTGTTATATCTTTGCTCTTTGCATATATTGTAGGTGAAATTGTGTATCAGTATTTAGCAGGTAAGATTCCAATTAAAGATTTCCAATTAGAAACTGATACACTCGGTGATAGTTCGTCAATATTTTTTAAGTTTTTATTTGCTTATATTATCGCTTTATTTTTTGCTGAAATTGGCTATACTCTAGGTATTTTGTTTAAGAATATGTATGTAGGGATGATTATTATCTTTGTATATACATTTATAATTCCGAACTTAGGGGTATACGATCTAAAAAATTGTATATTTTACTTTGCTAATCAAATATTTGATTTTTACGGAGTTGTTAGTGCCGAAGTTTCTGAAAATACAGGCTTCATATCTTCATTTATTATCATTTTATTAGCTTTTATATTATCGTTTGTTGTAAATAATATAGTATTTAAAAAACGAAGCTCGTTCGAAAGTTAAAATTTGTTAAAAATCAGAAAATACCTATTGGGGATGGATATTTTGGGTAGGTATATTAAAGTCATATTATTTGGTGTATTAATATTGATTGTATTTGGTATCATACTAACTTTAGTTTCTTTATTTTTGTTTAATTACAATATAAAGGAAGGTACAAATGTAGGCTATAGGGATTTAAACAACTATAGTATTCAAAATGAACATGTCAAATTCTTAGAAATGTATAAAAGTTAAATAGTCGGTCGGGAGTTCAATTGGGACGCTACAATACACGTCAAAACGAAAACCAAGAAATTTGGCGTGTTTTTATAAAATCTTAATAAATGCAAAAGAATCATTTCATATACGGCTTAAATGTTTTTCTCAAATCATTATTTGCCTCTACTTGTCTCAATAGAATTCAGATTTCAAGATTTTAAGAAATTATTATTTCCAGTGTATGCTTGACAGAAACAACTTTTGATTCCATACCTACTTCAAGATAGTTATAACACAGAACCGAGACTATTTTTACTATAAAATAAAGGTTTGAGGTTTTCTATGAAAAAAAATAATGAGATTATATCAATCCTAAAACATAACGCCAATTATCGAAAATTATTGATTACTACTTCTATTACAGGTTTAGCGTCTTGGGGCTCATTTATAAGTATGCTGATTCTTTTGGGGAAAATTACGGATAATGGTATTCAATTAGGGACTCTTTGGGCAGTAAGTGGTTTAGTTCCAATTGCCATGAGCTTCATTTTAGGTGGAATTGTAGACAGATTAGATACAAATAAGGTCATTGTATATTGTGAAATATTAAAATCACCACTTTATTTACTTTTCATACTTGTACCAATGTTAGATGGATGGCCGTCTTGGATCTTATTCTTTATAATAAGGTTTTTCATTGGAATTCTAACGTCTCTTACCACAGTAGCTAGGCAAACGATTATTCCTGAAATAATGAAAGAAGAAGAATTAATTGTAGCAAACTCGCTTAACTTCACTCTGAATAGTTCCATCCGTTTACTTGGAGCTGCTTCTGGTGGTGTCCTAGTTACATTGTTTGATTTAAATTTCTTTTGGGTCTTAACATCCATATCTTTTATATATTCTGGGATAGTAATGGCGACAATAAAATATAAGAATTCTAAATTAAAAACAGAAGAACGTAATTTCCTAAAAGAAATGATGGTTGGTTTATCAGTAGCGAAAAAACAAATATATGTAAAATATGTGTTATTATTTGCGCTCACTGGCGGACTTATTATTGGTTCTTTTAACCTTATGATTGAACAAATGGTTCGTAATATTTACAACTTTCCACCAGTTGGCTTAAGTATGTTATATATAGCAGAGGGTCTGACTTCAGTTGTTCTAGGACTGTGGATTGCAAATAATAAAATATTCTTTAGTAAAGTATATAAATATGGCTATATTTATATTTTAATAGGGTTAAGTTGGTCTCTATTTGGTTTCACTAATAATATATTTCAAGGAATCTTGATAATGATCGTTTTTGCATTTGTTGGTGGATTCATTGTTCCCTTTGAAAGACAGGTTATGCAAACGCATGTTGAAAGTAATTTAAGAGGCAGAATTTTTGGCATGTGGAATACTTGCAGTATGGTTTCAATGCAATTAGGTGCACTATTAACAGGTATTATTATTCAGTATGTAGGATTGAGATATGTTACGATAATTGTAGCTTTTCTTGAAGTACTTATAGGTATAATATTTGTCCTGCGATTTAAAGAGGAAACGAACTTTAATAAAAGTAACGTGCATATTACATAAGTATTAATTTAAATGTTAACAAATAAGTGAAGGGTGGCTATGTTAATTCAGAAATTATACAAACGTCACGCTACTAAGGAGGATTTTATTTGGCTATCCCAAAAAATATTTCAAAAGATGATATCTTAAAAGCAATTGAGTTTATCAATAAAAATGGTGTTCCTGAAAAAAATTTGAGTAGAAGTATGAATTGTTAGATGAGTCTGGAAAAACGTATCCGGTTAAGTATGTTATTGCAGTTGCCAATCATTTGGTTAATCATGTAGATATTTCTACTGAGGAATTTCACGCTGAAGAAGCAAAAAAGTTATTAGAAAAATTGGACTTCAGTTGAAACTAAGCAAGTAAAATTTAAGTTGACGATCACTGCCAATGAAGTAACATCAACAGACGATCGTTTTACAATGGATAATCTAGCACTCGGGGATCATTACAAGCCACTTGATGTATATTTTTTAAATGCAAGTGGAGCTATGGTACGACGTAAATTCAATAAGGGTGAAAGACGAAACTCAAATCAAACATTGCCCCGTTTGGCCATTCAGGTTTTTGAACAGCAAATTGCCGCACTACCTATTGAAGAAAAAGAGCAATTTCCAATTTGTCAATATATGCCAAATACTGAAATCATTCGTGGTATATTTCCTAGTATTGAGGAATTTAAGAGATTCAGAAATTCAATTGAATACTTAGTTTATAGAAATGATGAAGGCCAACAATTCGTGATATATAGTTGGAATATTTTCTCTACTATTCTATTTGTCCAGGAATGTTTAAAACGTTTCGGTAATGAAGGTGACCAATTTGTACTCATTTATCGTGAAAAGGATAAAAAAGAAACTGTGCAAACTGAGAACAGAAGTGTAGATATTGAAAGGCTACAGGAATTTAGCGGATATAGAAACCCATATTCCCACTATCTAATTGATTCTAAAAACATGATTTTACACGGTGCACCAGGAACAGGGAAAACGCATCTAGCAAAAGAAATAGCTGCAGATATTATCAGTGGTGGCTATTTTGATGATTTTTCTTTACTTTCCGATGAACAAAAAAAACAGATTGAATTTGTTCAGTTTCATCCAAATTATGATTACTCAGACTTTGTTGAAGGTTTGCGTCCAAGGATTAATGATGATGGTTCTGTCGGATTTGAACTTAAAGACGGGATATTTAAGCGTTTTATAGCTAGAGCAAAAAAGAACTTTGAAGATTCTCAAAAGACCCAAGAACAAAGAGAAAAAGAAGCAACCGTTGAAAGTATGATGTTTGATTATTTTTCAAACATTGAGTTGGGAGTAGATGAATTGGAAACTACTCGTGGCACTAAATTTTATATCACCGAAATCGATGATAAGTATATTCATATATCTATTCCAGAAAACAAAATATCGAATAAGTTGAGCTTGAGTATAAGTGAGCTTAAAGCGATGCTGGATTCTAAACAACCATTCACCCAAGTGAAAGATGTAACTAATTTTTTTGGGAAATTGAATCCGACACAACATTTTTCCTACCTATTAGCTATTTATAAAGATATTAAAAAGAATAAAAAGCCAATCACCAATCCAATTGCAAAGCCTGATAAATTGAAACCTTACATATTTATTATTGATGAAATTAATCGTGGTGAAATATCGAAAATTTTTGGTGAGCTATTTTATTCAATTGATCCCGGATATCGTGGCCGCACTGGAGAAGTATCTACACAGTATGCAAATATGCACGACAATCCGGACGAGAGATTTTACATACCGGAAAACGTCTACATAATTGGAACGATGAACGATATCGACCGTTCCGTTGACAGCTTTGACTTTGCTATGCGTCGTCGTTTCAGATTTATTGAAATTAAGGCGGATGATCGATTGGAAATGTTAGAGGAATTAGGAGAAGTAAAAGAGGAAGCAATACGTAGAATGACAGCGCTGAATAATGAAATTTCTAATGTGGAGGACCTTAACCAACATTATCATATTGGTGCATCTTACTTTTTAAAGTTAAAATACTTAACTTTCAACCAATTATGGACAGATTATCTTGAGCCGTTATTAAGAGAATATGTGCGCGGTTGTATTTCGCAATTAAAATTTGAACCACTTCGCAACAATAATTGAGCCATCTGGTTTTAGTTATTTTCACAAACTTTAGTAGGTTATTATTGATAGTATTATGGCTTGACATGGAGCCTCTACGGGCATGACTTACCTGCGAAAGCCTGCGACTGTAAAGGATTTTCGCAAACAAACAAATGTATCATGCCCGCCTCTCCATGTAAAGCCAACCGAGATCTGGTGGATGATATATTCACAAACTATGAGCGGCTCAGTTTTGAGTTGCGAAGTGGCTCACTTTTCATGTGCTATAAACACGCGGTATGTATGATGAAGACGAGATTATGAATCGGTTTGCAAAGGCGTATGGCTATCTAGGTGATTCATAAAATGAAGGAATTAAAAATTAAAGACAATGCACTGTTTCATAAAAAATACTTTCAAGAAGTAGCCAATGTGACAGAAAAGATTGCCGATAAAACACTTGAACAACTTGAAAAAGAAGGGGTATTTATTTTCCCTGAACTTATAAAAGATTCGGAAGATATTAGCAAAGAACAGGTTATTTTACAAAGCATCAATCAATATTATCGTTCAAGTAACGTGATGGGTTTTTTAGGCTATGGTAACGAACGGCTCGTTATAGAATCTCGTTTTTCAAATGATGATTCTGATTATTTCTTTCAATATTTACTTGAGTGCGTATTGCATTTTCCAAATGTTGTAGAACTTAATACCGATGCAAATCAAGATTATCGTACTCTTAACATGTTACTTTTTTTCTTTCCTAACTTTTTAAAAAAAGCAATGAGAAAAGGTTTGTTCAAAACTTATATTCAAAAAAAGTATAACGATGAAAATATTAGGGGAACGATTGATATTCCACGTCATTTGAAAAATAATACTCCCTTTATCGGGAATATTGCATATAATCAACGTGAATTTTCATATGATAATGATCTGATGCAGTTGGTTCGCCATACGATTGAATTTATTAAGAAGAAACCGTATGGTAACAATGTATTGCATAAAACGAAAGATGAAGTGGCCTCTGTCATAGAAGCAACTAAAGGATATAAGTATTTTGATAGAAGAAAAGTCATAGAAAAAAACATGAAAAAGCCCATTCGCCATGCATATTATCGTGAATATAGAGCATTACAACGACTTTGTATCATGATATTACAGCATGAAAAATATCAAATGGGATCCGATATGAATCAGATTTACGGTATATTGTTTGATGGTGCTTGGATCTGGGAGGAATATGTGCATTTGCTTATTGGCAGTGATTTTTATCATCCAATGAACAAAGGGGGAAAAGGAGCACAACGACTATTTGAGGGGAATATTGGTCTAATCTATCCTGATTTTATCAGCCGAGAAGTAGATAATCGGACAATCGCAGATGCAAAATATAAACCAGCCGAAAACATCAAAAGTAGCGATTATCAGCAATTGTTAGCATATATGTTAAGGTTTGATGCGAAAATAGGATTATATTTATTTCCTCAAAACCAAGAAGGTGAAAATTTAGAGTTAAGACTGAATAGTGGTTCTACTTATGAAAATAATGTTAGTCCAAGAGATGACATAAAAGTTATGAAATGTGGTTTAAAGATTCCGATTGACTGTGATGATTATAATGATTTTAAAGGAAAGATTAAAAAAAGTGAGGAAGAATTTAAAGAAAGAGTGTTTAGTATTAATAAAATATAAAATCCTATAGAGACATATTTTTATGGAAAAGTGTTTTCGTTTTGTGTGGAAGATTTTATGTTGGTTAATGATGAGTTTAAGGATCTTCTATTTAATGTTGAACGGATTAGGGCAATTTCTTTGTAGAAAATTCTTCTCCTCTATTGTTCCACCTAAACTTTGCCTATTTCATACAGTTAAAAGTGGGTAAATATCTTTAGGGGAGGAAACATCATGATGTATGAAAATTATTATTACAACCCTACACCTATGTACCGACAAAGAATTACGAAGCAACAAGCTCAAGAAATTGCCCTAAAAAGAGTACCTGGGAAAGTCGTGCACGTTGATATGGATTTAGAAAATGGTGTTTTAGTTTACGAAGTTTTTATTTTAACTCCAGATAACCGAATATTTGAAGTTGAAATTCTTGCTAAATCAGGAAGGATTCTAAAAGTCGAACAAGAAAATGATTTTGATTAATTTATCGGTGCGGTGGATGCAAAGCTTTTCTATGCATCCATTTTTTTGTTTGAGTAAAGACAAATCAATTTATGAAAGATAAGAAATTAATAGCATCATGCGAGTACAAGTCGGTTCGAGGGGTTATAATAAATCATTTGTTTAATGGCTTCACCTCATAAATGAAAAACTAAAAAATAAAGCTTTGAGACTTTTCCTTCTCAAAGCTTTTATCGCTTTTCACAGTTAATACCAATACTGCATTCTTTCCTCAACCATCGCTTCTTGTTTCGTTCTATGAACTGTTCCATGAGGATGATGAGGCGGTGCATAAATGGAATAGAGTTTTAGAGGGACATTGCCAGTGTTAATGACATTATGCCATGTTCCAGCTGGTACAAATATAGCTGTATTTTCGTTCACTCTTCTTTCAAAATCAAGACGATCTTTCCTCTTACCCATTCGAACAATTCCTTTCCCCTGTTCAATGCGTAAAAATTGGTCAACATCAGGATGTATTTCTAATCCGATATCTTCCCCAGGGTTAAGGCTCATTAATGTCACTTGCAAGTGATTCCCTGTCCATAGAGCAGTTCGATAGTTTCTATTTCGTCTTGCTGCATTTTTAATATTAATTGTGAAAGGGTTAGGTCCATAGTCTCTTAATCTTAGAGTTGGGGTGCGATAGTCGTTTTGAACAGTGGGGTACCAGTAATCGTATGGCGAGATTTGATGATTGAAGGTCACATTTCCGTTTGGATTAGGCATGAAATAAGGTACAAAATACATGTTCTCCTTCCTCTCTGTGTAATGAATTCACCTAATACACACCTTATGCAGAAGGAACGAAACTGACTAGGACATATACCTATTTATTATTAATTTATTAATGTTGCGGGTCTAAATATCTTTCAATAATCTTGTATCTTAAATATCAGTAATATTTTAATAAGCAAAATAAAAAAGGCGGAACAGTTCATGTAACCACCTTTTACTTAATAATTTTGTTATCTATTTTCCTTGATTCATTTTTTCCACTAATTCATTCAATTTATTCCATGTTTGATTTATACCTTCCAATACTCCCATGTCTAAAACAACTTGAAGAGACTCTACTGAGTTAAATTCAGAGCGGCTGATTAATTTTGTTTGATTTCCTAAATCAATAAATTCTAATGTAACCACAGGAGAAGGCATAGACTCATTTATATTACCTTCTGAATCTGAGAAATAGTCGATATAGACAATTTTTTCTGGTTCAATGATTTCTTTATAAATGGTTTTGTTCCAAGATTCCATTCCATATTCTTCTTGATTTTTATCAACACATACCATACAGTAGTGCCAAACACCTCCAGGACGAAAATCCACATTGCAGACAGTTACTTCCCAACCATCCGTACTCCACCAACGTTTTAAATGCTCTGGCTCTTTAAAAAGTTGAAACAGCTCATTTCGTGGCATATTATATACTCTCTCTAATACAAGAAACCTTTCATTTTCGACTCTTGAAATCATTTTGTTATTTGTCACTATTTTTCCTCCCTATTTTTTTATTTTGTAATTCTTGTACATAATGATCCAAGTTATCAAATCTTTTTTCCATTTCCTTTTGAAAGGAAGTCACCCATTTTTCTAATGCTTGGAAAGGCTCACGACGTAATTTGTAATAACGACGATTAGCTTGAGGCTTTACTTCCACTATTCCATTTGTGCTAAGTATTTTTAAATGCTTGGATGCATGTGGTTGGCTAAGTTTTAGCTGATTTGCGATTTCTCCCACAGTAAGAGGTCCACTCCGTAGCAATTCAACGATCGCCATTCGATTTGGTTCAGCTAACGCACTTAACACTGAAACATCAATATCAAAATTTTTTTCCGACATATGGCTCACCTCTATATCTTATTTTGTCACCTCCCATTTTAGATAGTTGACAAATGAATGGAATTTCTCTCTATAATCAATATAACAAATTTGGAATATAACTGTAAAGTTATATTCCAAATTTTGTATAATATAGAAAATTAAACTAAATATCTTTCAAGAAAAATGAAAAAAATAAATGTTCATAGGAATTAATCAGTTAAAAAAATCGGATCAACAACATGGAAGGAAAAAATTCATTATCATTCAAATAAAAGTTTGAATATAAATAAACTAGTATTATAATATATTCAAACATACATTTGAATGATTGATGGTGACATTGATGAGTAAAAAAGATGTTTGTGAAGTTTATAGTTATGACGAAAAAAAGGTTAACCGAATCCAAGAGGAACTGAAAAAAGAAGATATTGCGAGTGTTACCCAATTATTTAAAGCTCTCGCAGATGAAAATAGGGCAAAAATCACCTTTGCTTTAAGCCAAGAAAATGAATTATGTGTGTGCGATATTGCCAATATCATTGGTTCTTCCATCGCAACAGCTTCCCATCATTTACGGACTCTTTATAAACAAGGGATTGTAAAATACCGAAAAGAAGGAAAACTTGTTTTTTATTCATTAGATGATGAACATATCAAACAAATAATGGACATTGCACTAGTGCATAAGAAAGAGGTGAACATGCATGTCTGAGGAAAATTTAAAAGTTTATCGAGTTCAAGGACTTTCTTGTGCCAATTGTGCAATGACCTTTGAAAAGAATGTTAAAAAGCTACCAGGTGTTGAAGATGCAAAAGTAAATTTTGGAGCCGCTAAGATATACGTAAAAGGAGAAACTACGATTGAGGAGTTAGAAAAGGCTGGGGCTTTTGAGAATATTAAAGTTCGTGATGAAAAAGAAAAAAGGCGCGAACGTGTACCATTTTGGAAGCAAAAAGAAAATATAAAAGTATATATTTCAGCCTTACTACTTATTATTAGTTGGTTTTTAAACAAGCAATTTGGCGAAGGACATATCATTCCAACGGTCGGTTATGCATTTTCTATAATCATTGGTGGGTATTCACTATTTTTTATAGGTCTTAAAAATCTAAGTAAATTAACTTTTGATATGAAAACCTTAATGACTATTGCTGTCATCGGAGCTGCTATGATCGGTGAATGGAGAGAAGGAGCAACTGTCGTTATCCTTTTTGCTATAACGGAAGCATTGGAACGTTATTCTATGGATACAGCACGTCAATCGATTGAATCATTAATGGACATTGCTCCAAAAGAAGCACTTATTCGTCGTGGAAATGAAGAAATGATGGTTCCCGTTGATGATATTCAAGTTGGAGATATTATGATCGTAAAACCTGGTCAAAAAATAGCTATGGACGGTGTCGTCATAAAAGGTTATTCCACAATAAACCAAGCGGCAATAACTGGTGAAAGTGTTCCTGTCACGAAAACGATTAATGATGAGGTGTTTGCAGGTACTTTAAACGAAGAAGGATTATTAGAAGTAAAAGTAACAAAACGAGTGGAAGATACAACTCTAGCAAAAATTATTTATTTAGTAGAGGAAGCCCAGGCAGAACGGGCACCTTCTCAAGCGTTTGTCGATAAATTTGCGAAATACTATACACCCGCCATCATGATATTATCCTTTTTCATCGCTGTTATTCCTCCGTTATTTGGCGGGAGTTGGAGTGAATGGATTTATCAAGGGTTAGCAGCATTAGTGGTAGGATGTCCTTGTGCGTTAGTCGTTTCCACTCCTGTTGCAGTAGTTACGGCTATTGGAAATGCAGCAAAAAACGGGGTTTTAATCAAAGGCGGTATTTACTTAGAAGAAGTTGGACATTTAAAAGTAATGGCTTTTGATAAAACAGGAACTTTAACAAAAGGAATTCCTTCTGTGACAAATATCGTGCCTTTGAAAGGCAATGAGAATGAAGGGCTTTCCATTATGGCAGCGATTGAAAAAAATTCCAAACACCCGCTAGCTTCTGCGATTATTAGAAAGGCGAAAGAAATGGGGTTGGATCTTGAAAGTGTATCAGTTGAAGAGTTCCAAGAGATAACTGGTAAGGGTGTAAAGGGAGTAGTGAATAATGTCTTATATTATATTGGCAGTCCAAGTTTATTCGAGGAACTGCACGGAAATCTTGATCGAACGACAAAAGAAAAAATCTCTCAGTTACAAGCAGAAGGAAAAACGGTCATGGTGCTAGGGGTAGAAAAAGAAATCCTCTCGTTGATTGCTGTTGCGGATGAATTAAGGGAATCATCCATAGATGTAATCGAAAAATTAAACAAACTAGGCATTGAGACTGTTATGCTGACAGGAGATAACAAGAAGACTGCTGAAGCCATTGGAAAACAAATTAGAGTTACTGATATAAAAGCAGACTTACTCCCAGAAGATAAACTTTATTTCATTAATAATTTTCGCAAAAAGCATAAAAGTGTGGCGATGATAGGTGATGGAGTGAACGATGCTCCAGCCCTTGCAGCATCTTCCGTCGGTATAGCAATGGGTGGTGCTGGCACAGATACTGCTTTAGAAACTGCGGATGTTGTTTTAATGTCCGACGACTTGAATAAATTACCTTATACCGTTCAATTAAGCCGAAAGTCTTTAGCAATCATCAAACAAAACATCACATTTTCATTAACTATAAAAGCTTTAGCATTATTGCTAGTAATCCCTGGTTGGTTAACATTATGGATTGCCATACTCGCTGATATGGGAGCAACCTTGCTTGTGACATTAAACAGTTTACGACTCTTAAAAGTAAAAGAATAAACATAGATTTCCAAGGAAGGATGTTTCCTTGGAATTTTTTATATAAAAATATTTAAATTTCTAGGGATTAAATACTTAAAGATTAGGATCGTGTTTATATAAATCAATTTTTTTTGATTTATTAGTTGCTTTAATTTGAAAATTCACTTAATATATAATTACATCAAAAAAAATTGATGTAAGGAGGGTAAAGTTGGAAGCATTAAAACCATCATTTCAAATATTTGAGAAAAAATTTAAAGCTTTAGCCGATGAAAAAAGGTTAGAAATTTTGTATGTACTTTGTCAAAGAGGGCAAACGTGTGTATGTGATTTAACAGATGTTTTCGGTATTTCGCAGTCAAAACTTTCTTACCACCTAAAAATTTTATTAGATGCGGATTTGATTGTTAGAGAAACAAAAGGAACTTGGAGTTATTACGATATTAATGAGAAAGAATTAAATGGCTTACTTTCTGAAGAACTTTGTTGCATCTTTAGAAGAAGTAGTAGCGCAAATAAAGGTTGTTGCTAATTTTTTTAATCTATATATCAATTTTTTTTGATTTAATAAAAAGAGGGAGGAATTAAAAATGAAATATGTTCACGTGGGGATTAATGTAACTGATTTAGAAAAATCAATCGAGTTTTATGAAAAGGTGTTTGGAACGAAACCAGTTAAGATAAAACAAGATTATGCAAAATTTTTATTAGAAGAACCAGGATTAAATTTTACGTTAAATGTAAGAGACGAAGTGAAAGGTAATCAAATCAATCACTTTGGCTTTCAAGTCCAAAATGCCGAAGAAGTTATTTTCCATAAAAAAAGATTGGAGAAAAAAGGATTTTTCACACGTGAAGAAATGAATACTACTTGTTGTTATGCCCTACAAGATAAATTTTGGGTTACTGATCCGGATGGAAACCAATGGGAGTTCTTTTTCACAAAAGAAGACTATGATACAAAACAAGTGGAAGCAAATACTTGTTGTGCTGGGTAAATTGTCTTCTAGGAAGAAATGATATATTGTAAAGGTCATAATACAACTACATAGGAATGACACCTATGTTTTTAAAAGGAGCAAGAGATGGTTATGTCAAAAAAGATTATTTACTTTTTATGTACAGGTAACTCGTGCCGAAGTCAGATGGCTGAAGGATGGGCTAAAAAATATCTTGGAAATGAATGGGAAGTTAAAAGTGCTGGGATTGAGGCACACGGTCTAAATCCGAATGCAGTCAAAGCGATGAAGGAAGTTGGGATTGATATTTCAAACCAAACATCAGATATTATAGATCCTGAAATTTTAAACAAAGCGGAATTAGTGGTTACCCTTTGCGGCCACGCCCGAGATCATTGTCCAGTGACACCCCCACATGTGAAAACGGTACACTGGGGATTCGATGATCCTGCAGGAAAAGACTGGTCTGAATTTCAGCGTATACGTGACGAAATTGGAAAGAGGATCAAACGCTTTGCCGAAACAGGAGAATAAAAAAATTTTGGGATTTTTCACAATAATTATTCTGGAAATTTCCGAAAATTTCAAAAATATATTATAACATTGTTTATGATAATGTGGGGGTGAATATAAATGAATTGTCGTAATTGTGGAGGAAATTCATTTATTCAAGCATCGGATCATATCAATTTACGGCCGTTAGATAAAAAAATGGCTATAGGTTCAGAGAAAGTTTATACCGTTTGCTTAGAATGTGGTGAAGTCGTATCTATAAAAATTAAAAATCCTGAAAAGTTAAAATGAACAATGATTGTGTTCATTATTTCCATTATTCATGTTACATGCAGGTAGACTGTTTCAGCTTACCTGCATTTATTTTTTCAAAGATGTACGTAGCTTTAAAATAGTAACAATTCCTAACTTTAGGAAAATCAATCATTACTGTATTATTGACCATTTTTTTAAATGTGTTTTAGTGAAACTGCTAAATAATTTTTTGTATCATAATCTACTTAAAGGTACGGATATTTATAAATATGAGATAATCTACATAAAGGAGTAGCATCATTTTTGTGGGATTATAAAAGAACTTAAGTATGAATTTTCAATACGACCGATCTAACGAGGTGTTGAAATGAAACGGCCATTAGGTGTGACGTTCATTAGTTACTTTTATATTTTTGGTTCCATACTATTGATTATTACAGCCATAGGCTTTAATGCAGATGCTAACGAATTTGGAATAGCTGATCGATTTGGTTTGCCAAACTTTCCAGAACAATGGTTTAGAATTATTCTAGCTAGCATTTCCCTCATCATAATTTACGGGTATATGCACTTAAAACGATGGGGATATTGGATGATGCTTGTATACTCAATTGGATTTGGCGCAATTAGTTATACTTTACTATTTACGTACTATCAGCAACCTTTCATCGGTAATTTCATTTGGTCGCTTATGGTTATTATTTATACGATTTGGGTTCGGAAATCTTTTTTATCTAATGAAAAAAGTAGGACTTGAAAGTTTTTATCTACTACAATAGTAGTGGATTTATTTTTGTGATGTAAAATCAAGATGAACACAAAATGTAATATTGCTAAAAGATGTTGAAAAACTTGAAACTTTGCCATAGAGCAAGACTCAAAAAGAAAATGGATATTATTATGATAAACCACGAAATGAAATTTTTGGGATTTTTTATTAGTTTATAAATTAGCAGAAATAAAATAGTAATGAGTATTGCCATTCCGACTATTACGAGTAGCATACTAATCAAATACATAACCAATCACCTTCTTGTACCATTTACTTTCGTTCGATTCCTTGAATTTATTTATCATGTCAATGATTTAACCGTAAATTTTTTAATATCCAATCTCCATTTTGATTTTTTTCGTATTGAACAAAAATTTGAGTGGCAGATTCTCCTTCTCGTTCTGAATATAGTAAGTAATACAAGTAAAAATATCCCTCTTCATCCATCCCACCACTTAGTAACACAATTGGAGCCATAGATTTTAAGATTTGTAGTGTAATTGCTAAATCGGGTATATCCATATCTTCAAATATAATTTTATCGTTCTCATCTATCGTAAATTCTGTTCCGTATTCTTTTTTCACTTTCTCAAATTTCCCACTTGCTAAGTAATAAAAGATCTTCCTACTTGTGCTATCTAGTTGATTTAATGTTTGTTCCATTTCGTTATTTTCAGCTGGATAGGTAAATGCCGATTGTTCCTGTTTTTCTGCCGATAAGTTGTTTTTATCTTCAATTTCTGGACGATTCAACATGTAATTTATGCTCAATAATGAAAGCAATAACACGACCGCTACGGAGGAGAGAACATACGCCCAATTTTTAGATGTTGTTTTCCTTTGTTTCCCCCCATTATGAATGAATTGTTCTATTTTTCTAGTAAATTCTTCAGAAGGAACTAAATCCTTATCATTTCGAATAATTTCAATGATTTTTTTTTCGTCAAGTTTCATTGTATCCCCTCCTTTACTAATTCTTTTTGTATGTAACTTTTTAACTGTTTTACAGCACGATGATAATTTACTCTGACGTTTCCTTCACTACATTCCAATATTTCGGATGTTTCACTAACAGATAAACCGTGGATTGCTCGAAGTATAAATACATCTCTATATTTTGGTTTTAATTTTTTGATAGAAAGATAGATAAGATCTTTTGTGCTATTTAATTCTAATTTCTCTTCCGGGGTTTTTTCATTCGATTTAATAAATGGTAGGATCAATTCACCGGATACAAATTTTTTAAACTTTTGCTTTCGAAAATGGTCAATGATACTTCTTCTTGTCATTTGAAAAATCCAAGGTTTTATCTTTGATAAGTCATTAATTTGATCAATTTTATTTATGATTTTGATAAAAATTTCTTGAGTAACATCTTCAGCTTCTTGTTTATTTCTCAGCGAAATAAAACAGTATTTATATATATCACGGAAATACAATTGATAGATTTCTTCAACCGTCATGTATAACCCACCCATTAATTTTCTGTTTATTAAGACGGATAAATACACAAAATATTTCAAAAAATTAAAATGAATTTTAAAAAAAGTGGTACGATTTTTAAATTTGTTTCTGACAGAATTTATAAAAGAGCCATGATTGCCCATGGCTCTTATTTCTTTTCTTTATTTGGCTCTCTTAAAAAGTTTTTTAATGTTGTCCTTAAATAAAAAACCACCAATCACTCCTACAACCAAAATGGCTAACAGGAACATCCAGACAATCCATGACATTTCTTTCGTTTCTTGTTTATCCGATAATATATCATCGGTAGCGGATTCTTTCATCTCTTTGTCAGTAGAAGATGGTTGATCGTCATCTTCTTTAGAGGTTAATTCATCAGATTTCTCAGAATTATCCTCCGAAACTTGCTCAATTTCCTCTTCTTTCTCTTGTTTTGAATTCTCTGTTTCTTTTTGGGTTAGTTCTACTTTTGAATCGGATGTTTCATTTTCATCAATTTTTAATTGTTCTTTTGTTTCATTGTTTGTTGAAGTAGATGTTGTTGGTTGACTTTGTTTTGGTTGCTGGTTTGTGGAAGTCTGTGTTTTCGATGTTTGGGTTTTGCTTGAATCTTTTTTCGGTTGTTCACTTTTTTGTTGTTCTTGTTTTGGCTGTGTTTTTGGTTTCTCTTGTTTCGGTTGTTCTTGCTTAGGTTTTTCTTCCTTTGATTGTTCTTGTTTCGGTGGTTCACTTGGCTTTGGTTTTTGTACCTTGACGGTTGTAATTGTTAACAAAGCTTCGGTACCTTCTAAAGGTATAAATACCTTATATGATACTTTTCCATTAGGAGGAAGATCATAGTTGATTAATCCACTAACATAAAATGTATCAACATTGGCTGCATAGTACCCCCATATAGCCTCTCCTGCTTTACAAACACCATCTGGATAAGCTGGATTATCTTTAGTGTGAATATCAGATTTAATAGTCATAGAACATGTTGGAAGGTCTTCTGCATGTATTTTAGTAACCGAAAGAGAAAACATATATATCATTATTACAAACAACATCATTAATTTTTTCTTCATAAATTATTTCTCCTTTTGTAAATCAATAAAAAATAACAAACAAGGTAGTATATGTATCAATCACCAAATTTATCTATAATTCTATTATAACTGAATATTTTTCAACAGGATATACGAGAGACTTTGAAACGGAATGGTCACACGATGGATTGTACTGGATAGAAGACATTATTTTAGCGGAAATGGAAGGTTATATAAAATACTGTACATATATGAATGATAGACTGTAGTAAATATGTCAGTAATCTAATGAAGTGGATATGTGGGTTTATGGACAAAGTAGATAAAACAATACTTTTCTTTGAAAAAAGAAATATAATTTTAAACTTACAAACGAAAAAGGTTGTATTGACTATGAAAAGCAATACAACCTTTTTGCGTGATTTTTAAAAAGATGTATCGTTTGTCTAATACCATGATTATTTTTTAGGTGCGAAACCTTTTAAGAACATTTCGGTCCATTCTTCTGTGTAGTGAGCAATTTTTTGATAAATGTCTGGATTGGACATTCCCTCTATGAGTGTACGGAAATAAAGAATTAAAAATTCATCGGAATATTTTAGATCAACTTTTCCTTCTTTTTTTCCGCGATGGAATAAATCTAATAAAATATTTTGATTTTCTTCAGAAATTTTTCTTACCATTAAAGAAAGACCGTCATCTTGTTTTTCGGTAATAAACTGCATCATATCAACATAAAACTGATAACTAATTTTATTAAAGGCTTGAATTTTATTTTGACTTAGTTCAAGAATTGTTTCTTCAAAAGGTTTGTTTTTTGCCAAAATCGCTTTGGCGGATTCAATCATTTCCTCAAAAAAGTTTTTATACACTTCACGAATCAAGTTATCTTTACTCCCGAAATATTTGAAGAGTGTCGTTTTCGCAACATTGGCATGTTCGGCAATTTCCTCCATAGTGATACTTTTTCCCGAACCTTTTACATTCAATAATTGAAAAGTCGAGTTTAAAATTTGCTTTTTCTTTTCTTCCGTACGTTTTTCAAATCCGTTCAAATATAATCACTACCTTTATCATTAAGTCCTATTTAGATGTTTACTTAATATTATATAAAAACCTTACGTACTATCAAAGTAAATATAGTTTTATTTTTAATTGACAGAAAGATCTCTATAATATATTATGAACTAAAATAAATAAAATAGTTCATAATTTTAGTTTTTATAATCATAAAATGTACTATATGACGGATAATAGTATTTTTATTTATTTAAGGAGTGTATGGCGGATGGAAAAAGTGATCGAATTAAACGGTTTGCAAAAAAAGTTTGGGAAATTTCAAGCACTAAAAGATGTAACCTTTTCAGTAAATGCTGGTGAGGTTGTCGGGTTTATTGGCCCAAATGGTGCAGGTAAATCATCTACAATCCGAATTTTATTAGGAATGATAAAAAGAGACGCTGGTCATGCAGAAATTTTTGGGAAAGATGTTTGGAAAGAAAGTTATGAAATTCATAAGCGCATTTCTTTTGTTCCTGGAGATGTTTCTCTTTGGGGAAATTTAACGGGGGGTGAAATTATTGATTTATTTTTAAAGTTACATGGGAATGGAAACAAGAAAAAACGCGATGAATTAATTAAGCGATTTGAATTAGATCCTAAGAAAAAAGCGAAAACTTATTCGAAAGGAAATCGACAAAAAGTAGCATTGATTTCTGCGTTAGCGGCAGATTCTGATTTATATGTTTTCGATGAACCAACATCAGGATTAGATCCTTTAATGGAAGCAATCTTTCAAGAAGAAGTAGAAAAATTAAAAAATCAAGGAAAAGCGATCTTATTATCTTCTCATATTTTGAGCGAAGTTGAACGTCTAGCAGATAAGGTTGTAATCATTCGTCAAGGGAAAGTAGTAGAAACGGGGACTCTTGAAGAATTGCGTCATTTAACGAGGACAACGGTAACTTTAGAGACTGAACAAGATATAGCCGCATTGAAACAAGTAGCTGGGGTCTATGATTTTCGTCAGAAGGAAAATCAAGCGACATTCTCTGCCGATCCAAAGTACTTAAATGATATTTTAATAGCTGCGACAAAATTAGGTGTGAAAAAATTTGAAGCGGTTCCTCCGACTTTAGAAGATTTGTTTATGCGACATTACGAAAATTAAGTAAAGGAGGTAGGAGACGATGAAGGAAAAATTTGCTCGCTGGGAAATTCTTTTTGGCCAATATTTAAAACGAGATTGGAAAAAAATCATCATTTGGATTATAGGGATTAGGATTTTTTCTGCAGGGTTTGTTCCTGCGTTTGAAGAACTCGCAAAAGGGCAAGGATTAGTGGGAATGTTTGAAACGATGAAAAATCCGGCCATGATTGCGATCGTAGGACCGACACCCATTGAAGTCGCTACAGACTATACATTAGGTGCGATGTATGCTCATGAAATGTTGTTATTTTGCGGATTAATAGCTATGGCTATGTCTGTTTTCCATGTTATTGGACATACGCGTAAAGAAGAAGATCTTGGGTTAACAGAGCTTGTTCGCTCGTTTCATATTGGTCGTCAAGCTAACTCATTAGCTACTATGTTGGAAACAATAGTAATTAATATAATCCTTGCTTTATTGATCAGTGGAATGTTATTAAGTTTTGGCGTGGAAACGATCGATTTTGAAGGTTCTCTTTTATTTGGAGCGTCAATAGGAATGGCAGGGATCATCGGAGCTGGGATAGCACTCATTTTTGCACAACTGATGCCAACTTCTACGAGTGCGACAGGTTCGACTTTTAGTTTCATAGGTTTATTATTTATCATTCGCGCAGGGACAGATATTTCAAATGTTGATTTATCGAAGTTGAATCCATTAGGTTGGACATATTTAACTTATCCATTCACATCTAATGACTGGATACCTTTGATTATTGGTCTTATCTTCTTCGTTATTGTTACCGTCATCGGTTTTGCCCTTGAAGGAAATCGAGATATGGGGGCAGGTTACTTTCCTGAAAGAAAAGGAAGAGAGTATGCGAAAAAATCATTGCTATCTGTTCGGGGCTTATTTTTCAAGTTGAATAAGGGAATCATAATTGGATGGATGATTGGCTTTATTTTCATGGGAGCATCTTATGGATCGATATATGGAGATATGCAATCGTTTATTGAAAGTAACGAAATAATGAAAGAAATGTTTACGCACACAGGCATCACGATTGAAGAGTCATTTACGGGTACGATTATGTTGGTCATGATCGTTTTAGTTACAATTTTGCCAATTCTTATTGTGAATAAATTATTTAATGAAGAAAGACGGTTACGTTTAAGTCAGTTATTTTCAACAAAAGTGACACGCAGTCAGCTTTACTGGAATTCGATCGGATTAGCGATTTTTGCAAGTCTCATAGGGATTTTATTAGCTGCAGTGAGCCTAGGTGGAACAGCGATGTCGGTTATGGAATCACCATCGGCCATGGAATTCAGTGATTATATAGCTGCAGGATTTAATTACTTTCCATATGTCTGTTTTATGATAGGGTTAGCAGGATTAGCACTTGGCTGGTTACCAAAATGGGGCAAAGTTGTGTACATTTATCTCGGCTATTGCTTCACCGTCAACTACTTCGGTGCCATCATTGACATCCCCGATTGGGTGTCGAACTTAGCTGTTTTAAGCTGGCTCCCACAACTACCAATCGAAGAATTTGATGTACTAACTTTCATAGTTATAACTGTGGTGAGTGTAATGTTAATGGTAATCGGATGTGTAGGATATATGAAACGAGATATGATGGAGGGGGTGTAATAAAAAAATATTTTCGCAATGTTAACGAAAATATTTATATGAACGGGTAACGTTAATGCATAGTAAACAAATATTTATATATTTAATCTCTATAATAGGTTTATTAGCCTAATAGAGGGATTTTTTAATAGAAAATACTTTACAAAGGGTATTTTTATCAAAATTCCCCTAAAAAATTTTGTTTTTTCTCCGAAACCATGCTAAACTGTCGTTGGAAAATATTAAACTTGATGTGGGGCTTATGATGGACAAAAAGGGAAAAGTGATACCGATTCCAGGGTTAACAGATAAGCTATTCCATAAAGGGATCGATGCGATACAAACTCGTCAATTTTCGGATGCCATTAACTTATTAGAACAGGCAAAAGATTTAGGGTATGAGCATGAAGAATTATATTTTGCGTTAATTGTTGCTTATATGGAAAAAGGAAACTTTTCCGAAGCGAAGAAATTATGTCATGAGTTGCTGAAAAACGGGATCGGAGATTATGTGAAAACTGTTGAACTGTATGTATCGATTCTTTTTCAAATGCATGAGTATCAAGAAATTGGACAATTTTTACGACCACTTATTGAAGAAAATGAAATTCCTATCGAAAAGATTCAACAATTTCAACATTTGCTCCAATTAAGTGAACGAATGGGCTCGAATCAAACGGAGAATACTTCGGAAGATCGAATGAAAGACCTTTTTACTGATGATTTTCAAGAAACATTACTTCAAGTTTCTTCCTTGGCGGATAAAAATATTCAACCATATATAAAGGAAATAAAAAATTATTTGGCAAATGAACAAGCCTCACCTTTCATTAAAACGGTACTGCTTAATATATTGAGAGAACACGAATATTCAAAGAAAATTACGGTACATAAATACGGCCAAACGTTAGAAGTTTGTCCAAATCAATTATTTTCCTTACAAGAAGATAAGAATGCTAAATCCATCAAAAATATTTTGAGAAGCAAGTTGGAAAATGATAATCCAACTTTACTTGAATCTTTATTAGTTCTTATCGATCGCTTTTTCTTTCATATTTATCCGATTGAAGTGTTGCCTTATAATCATCAAACTTGGTCGGCAGCTTTTTATGCAATTGCTCAGTCATATTTTGACGACGTCATGGATATGGCATCAATAGCCCAAGAATATCAATGTAACAAGGAAGAAATGGAAGAAGTTATCCGTTATATTCAAAAGGTAGATATAAATAGTAATATTTGACTTACATACAATTGTTGAAACATATGACACGTATGGTATAATGTAATGGTTACTGTGTAAAAAATGCCTTGTAAGTATAATTACATACAAATTCGTTAACAATGGACAAGGCCAACATTTTTAAAATTATTATTGACATTTGTCAAATAGATTGTTGGAGGGAAACGGTATGTCTGCAAAATGGGAAAAAACTGAAGCCAACCGCGGTGTTCTTACTGTAGAGGTTGATGCTGAAACAGTTAAGAAAGGATTAGACGCAGCGTTTAAAAAAGTGGTTAAAAAGGTAAACGTTCCTGGATTCCGTAAAGGAAAAGTACCACGTCCAATTTTTGAACAACGCTTTGGGGTAGAAGCATTATATCAAGATGCTCTAGATATCATCTTACCGGATGCATATGCAAATGCAGTTGAAGAAGCTGGCATTGAACCAGTTGATCGTCCGGAAATCGATATTGAACAAATGGAAAAAGATAAAAGCCTAATTTTCAAAGCTACTGTAACAGTTAAACCAGAAGTAAAATTAGGCGAATATAAAGGTTTAGAAGTAGAACCTTTAGATACTACTGTAACAGATGAAGATGTTGAAAACGAATTGAAAAAACTTCAAGAACGTCAAGCTGAATTAGTAGTTAAAGAAGAAGGAAAAGTTGAAAACGGCGATACTGTTGTTATCGACTTTGAAGGTTTTGTTGACGGTGAAGCATTTGAAGGTGGAAAAGCTAATAACTATTCATTAGAAATTGGTTCTGGTACTTTCATTCCAGGATTTGAAGACCAATTAATCGGTGCTGAAGCTGGCGCAGAACTTGATGTAAATGTTACATTCCCTGAAGAATATCATGCAAAGGAATTAGCTGGTAAGCCAGCTGTATTTAAAGTGAAAGTTCACGAAATTAAAACAAAGCAAGTTCCTGAATTAGATGATGAATTTGCGAAAGATGTAGACGAAGAAGTAGAATCTTTAGAGCAATTAAAAACAAAAATTAAAGAGCGACTTGAACATGATAAAAAACATGAGGCGGAACATCATCTTCGCGACACAGTTGTAGAAAAAGCAGCTGAAAATGCGGAAATTGATATTCCAGAAGTCATGATTAAAAACGAAGTAGATCGTATGCTTCAAGAGTTTGAACAACGCTTACAAATGCAAGGGTTAAACTTAGAACTTTACTATCAATTCTCTGGTCAAGACGAAGAAGCTCTTCGTAACCAAATGACAGAAGATGCGAAAAAACGTGTAAAAGTAAGTTTAACTCTAGAAGCAATTGCAAAAGAAGAAAACATTGAAGTAACGGAAGAAGACATTAATAAAGAATTAGAAAATATGTCAAAAATGTACAATATGTCTGTCGACCAAATTAAACAAGCTTTAGGAAGCCTAGACGGAATTAAATCTGATTTAGCGATCCGAAAAGCTATCGATTTACTTGTAGAAAATAGCAAAACTGTTGCATAATAATAATATAACTAACAAGGCGCGATTGTTTCGTGCCTTGTTTTATACCAATTACGCTTTTTTCCATACATAATAGTTCTATTTTTTACCGGCCATTGAATACATTCTTTAGTACATAATGAAACATACAGATAGTAAGTTGTATCATTTTCTTTTTCTATGGGAGATATGATACAATCCAATACATATTTTCAACATGAATGATTTTTTTTGAAACTTAATTAAAGGGGTGAGTTCATTGTTTAAATTTAATGATGAAAAAGGGCAACTGAAATGTTCGTTCTGTGGTAAAACTCAGGATCAAGTTAGAAAACTTGTTGCTGGTCCTGGTGTATATATATGTGACGAATGTATAGAGCTTTGTACGGAAATTGTGGAAGAAGAATTAGGTTCTGAAGAAGAAGTTGAGTTTAAAGACGTACCAAAACCTCGTGAAATTCGTGACATATTAGATGAATATGTGATTGGACAAGAAAAAGCGAAAAAGTCTTTAGCTGTTGCGGTGTACAATCACTACAAACGCATTAATTCCAACAGTAAGATTGATGATGTGGAACTTGCGAAAAGTAACATTTGCTTAATTGGTCCGACAGGTAGCGGTAAAACGTTATTAGCACAAACATTAGCAAAAATTTTAAATGTTCCTTTTGCCATTGCAGATGCGACTTCGTTAACAGAAGCGGGTTACGTTGGTGAGGATGTTGAGAATATTTTATTAAAATTGATTCAAGCAGCGGATTACGATGTAGAAAAAGCTGAAAAAGGGATTATTTATATTGATGAAATTGATAAAATTGCGCGTAAATCAGAAAACCCTTCCATTACTAGAGACGTTTCTGGAGAAGGTGTGCAGCAAGCTTTATTAAAAATTTTAGAAGGTACGATTGCAAGTGTTCCTCCACAAGGGGGAAGAAAACACCCTCACCAAGAGTTTATTCAAATTGACACTACGAATATCTTGTTTATTTGTGGTGGTGCGTTTGATGGTATTGAGCAAATCATTAAACGCAGACTAGGCCAAAAAGTGATCGGTTTCGGTTCAAATCCAAATGAAAAAGAAATCGATCAAAAAGAAATTCTTTCGAAAGTATTGCCGGAAGATTTATTACGTTTCGGTTTAATTCCGGAGTTTATCGGACGTCTTCCAGTGATTGCAAGCTTAGAACAGCTCGATGAAGAAGCATTAATTGAAATCTTAACAAAACCAAAAAATGCTCTTGTAAAGCAATATCAAAAAATGCTTGAGCTTGACAATGTAGAACTTGAATTTGAACAAGAAGCATTAAAAGAAATTGCAAAAAAAGCGATTGAGCGTAAAACAGGTGCTCGTGGATTAAGATCTATCATTGAAGGAATCATGCTAGATGTTATGTATGATCTTCCGTCACGAGATGACATTTCCAAATGTATTATTACAAAAGAAACTGTTACGGAAAATAAATCACCAAAATTAATCCTTAAAGACGGAACTGTTTTTGACGAAAACAATGAAGGTACAAAAGAAAAGAAAACTTCAGCATAAAAAATAACTGCATCTCTACGATTTAGAGATGCAGTTTCATCGTTACGGACATTATTCTCCATATTTATTGATTACTCTTTTCCTAAATATTAAATAAACGATTAATCCGATTGGTCCGGTAACAAGAGTTAGAACAATTAATATGTAACGAGAGAAACCATGAAAATAATGGTCTGAATTGTAAAAGACCCATATCGCTAGTACAAGAGCAATAACATAAAAGAAAATAATTTCTAGTTGATATCCTGAAAAATCGGTATATTGTGCAACCGACCAGCCCATAATCATTCCCCCTTTCTCCCTGATTATTTATACGAGAAAGGCTAAAAATGGTTTCGTAAATTTTTTTGAAAACTACAAATTCTTAATTAGGAAATGTTGTTTATTCCCTCCTATCACAGGAGATACTAGCAAATATATAAAAGACTGTGACGACATAGGAGGGAATGACTTTGAATTGGACAGGAATCGCCTTAGTAGTTCAATTGTTTTTTGGTATTGTCATCGGTTTATATTTTTGGAATTTATTAAAGAACCAACGAACACAAAAAATTACGATAGATCGTGAATCAAAAAAAGAAATGGATCATTTAAGAAAATTACGTTCCATTTCATTAACCGAACCTTTAGCTGAAAAAGTCCGACCAAGTTCATTTGAAGATATTGTCGGTCAAGAAGACGGAATCAAAGCTTTAAAAGCAGCACTATGTGGTCCAAATCCGCAACATGTGATCATTTATGGGCCGCCGGGAGTGGGAAAAACAGCAGCTGCACGTTTAGTATTAGAAGAAGCGAAGAAAAATCCGAAATCTCCATTTTCGAATTCGGCCGCTTTTGTAGAGCTCGATGCGACAACTGCTCGATTTGACGAGCGAGGAATTGCTGATCCCCTCATTGGCTCTGTCCATGATCCGATTTATCAAGGGGCTGGAGCGATGGGACAAGCAGGAATTCCTCAACCGAAGCAAGGAGCTGTAACGAATGCCCATGGTGGCGTCCTTTTTATTGACGAAATTGGAGAGCTTCATCCAATTCAAATGAATAAGCTTTTAAAGGTTTTAGAAGATAGAAAAGTATTTTTAGAAAGTGCGTATTATAGCGAAGAAAATCAACAAATTCCTTTACATATTCATGAAATTTTTAAACATGGACTGCCTGCGGATTTTCGCTTAATCGGGGCAACAACAAGAACACCGAGCGAAATCCCTCCTGCTATTCGTTCTCGATGTATGGAAGTTTTTTTCCGTGAGTTAGAGCCGGAAGAGATTGTTCAAGTTGCCAAACGGGCAGTGGACAAAGTACAATTGGATATCAGTGATAATGCTTTACAGTTAATTGCAACATACGCAAGAAATGGACGCGAAGCAGTTAATTTAGTGCAAATTGCTGCTGGTTTAGCTATTAATGATAATCGTACGATGATTAAAGATGAAGAAGTGGAATGGGTCATTCAATCTAGCCAATTGACACCGAGAATCGACCGAAAAGTTCGTCTTCTACCAACGATTGGTCATGTGAACGGTTTGGCTGTTTATGGGCCGAATACCGGATCATTGTTGGAAATTGAAGTGACTGTCATTCCAGCTAAAGAAAAAGGAACGATTAATATTACTGGAATTGTGGATGAGGAAAGTATTGGAGATCGTGGAAAGTCGATTCGTAGAAAAAGTATGGCACGCGGATCGATTGAAAATGCAATTACGGTTTTACGTTCATTAGGAGTTCCGGCAGATGAATATGATATCCATGTGAATTTTCCAGGAGGAATTCCAGTAGACGGTCCTTCCGCAGGGATAGCAATGGCAACAGGAATTTATTCGGCCATTTATCGTTTACCGGTAAATAACAAAGTAGCCATGACCGGTGAAATAAGTATTCATGGTTATGTGAAACCTGTCGGTGGTATTTATGCGAAAGTGAAAGCCGCAAAAAAAGCGGGGGCAGAAACAGTAATCATTCCTGAAGAAAATTTGCAATCGATTTTAAAAGAAATAACAGGAATCAAAATCATCCCTGTAAAACATTTAAAAGAAGTGTTTGATATTGCTTTAGTGAGAGAAAAAGGTGCCGGTGAAACGATTCCGATGCAAATGCGAAAAAGTGAAGGACTTTAATTCACTCGTTAATATGGAACCCTGTCGTTGGAGTAGCAACTTTGAAGAACTCATCTACTGCTTATGGTTGATGGGTTCTAAGGCAGGGTTTTAAACTTTTTTTAAAACGATTTTTTTATATTTTATTAAAAGATTTCTAATAGACATTTTTATATTAAATAAGTTAGAATTGACAAAGATTAATATGACTGAATTTGGGGGTGTATCAATGATGGCAGATGATCAAAGAAAAGTTCCCCTCCTTCCTCTTCGTGGACTACTTGTTTATCCGACAACTGTTTTGCATTTAGATGTAGGAAGGGAAAGATCTGTACAAGCTTTAGAAAAAGCAATGATGGAAGACCATATCATCTTTTTAACTACGCAAAAAGATATGACAATAGATGATCCGAGTGAAGATGACTTTTACTATATGGGAACGTTAACGAAAGTTCGTCAAATGTTAAAGCTCCCTAACGGAACGATTCGCGTGTTGGTCGAAGGATTGAAAAGGGCTAAAATTTTGGATATCGATGATGTTGGAACTCATTACGAAGTAGTTATTCGTACGATTGATGATTCCATTCAAAAAGATAATGAAGTGGAAGCATTGATGCGAATGATGCTTGATTATTTTGAACAATACATAAAAATGTCTAAAAAGATTTCCGTAGAAACATTAGCTACTGTTCAAGATATTGAAGAGCCAGGAAGAATGGCAGACATAATTACTTCCCATCTCCCACTGAAACTAAAAGAAAAGCAGGAAATTTTAGAAACGGTAGATGTAAAAGAGCGAATGAATCGAGTCATCAGCATTATCCATAACGAAAAAGAAGTTTTGCAGCTTGAAAAGAAAATTGGTCAACGTGTAAAACGTTCGATGGAACGCACACAGAAAGAGTATTATTTACGGGAACAGATGAAAGCCATTCAAAAGGAACTCGGGGAAAAAGAAGGAAAAGCCGGTGAAGTCGAGGAGTTAAGAGAAAAAATAAAAGAAGCAAAAATGCCAGAACATGTGGAAAAAACTGCATTGAAAGAGTTAAACCGATATGAAAAAATTCCTTCTGCATCTGCCGAAAGTGGAGTCATCCGAACTTATATAGATTGGTTATTATCTCTTCCGTGGACAAAAGCCACTGAAGATGATTTAAATATTAAAAAGGCTGAAAAAATATTGAATGAAGAACATTATGGTCTAGAAAAAGTGAAAGAGCGTGTCCTTGAATATTTAGCTGTTCAAAAACTAACCAACTCGTTAAAAGGGCCAATTTTATGTTTAGCGGGACCTCCAGGAGTCGGAAAAACAAGTTTAGCTAAATCGATTGCTCGTTCGTTAAACCGAAATTTTGTACGAATTTCGCTTGGTGGCGTACGAGATGAATCAGAAATTCGTGGACACCGTAGAACATATGTTGGAGCAATGCCTGGAAGAATCATTCAAGGAATGAAAAAAGCAGGAACAATTAACCCTGTCTTTCTTCTAGATGAAATTGATAAAATGTCTAATGATTTTCGCGGGGATCCGTCTTCTGCCATGTTAGAAGTATTGGACCCAGAGCAAAATCATAATTTTAGTGATCACTATATTGAAGAACCATACGACTTATCCAAAGTTATGTTTATAGCAACTGCCAATAATTTAGCTTCCATACCTGGTCCTTTACGCGACCGTATGGAAATTATCTCGATTTCTGGATATACAGAGCTTGAAAAACTTCATATTGCGAAAGATCATCTATTACCTAAACAAATTAAAGAACATGGAATGAATAAATCTCAATTGCAAGTTCGTGAAGATGCTATTATAAAAATTATCCGTTACTATACTCGTGAAGCGGGTGTGCGTAGTCTTGAGAGACAACTTGCTTCTATTTGTAGAAAGACGGCAAAAATCATTGTCGCTGAAGAGAAAAAACGGGTAGTCGTTACCGAGAAGAATTTGGAAGAATTTTTAGGAAAGCCGATTTTCCGCTATGGCCAAGCAGAACTTGAAGATCAAGTCGGTGTAGCAACAGGGTTAGCTTATACAACTGTTGGGGGAGATACCCTACAAATTGAAGTATCTTTATCTCCAGGAAAAGGAAAGCTAATCTTAACAGGTAAACTTGGCGATGTGATGAAAGAATCTGCTCAAGCTGCCTTTAGCTATGTTCGTTCAAAAACAGCGGAGCTTGGCATTGATGAGAACTTCCATGAAAAATATGACATTCATATTCACGTTCCAGAAGGGGCCGTACCAAAAGATGGACCATCTGCTGGAATAACCATTACAACTGCTCTCGTGTCAGCCTTAACAGGTAAACCAATTCGAAAAGAAGTCGGAATGACGGGTGAAATTACGCTTCGCGGAAGAGTATTGCCTATTGGTGGCGTAAAAGAAAAAACGTTAAGTGCCCATCGTGCTGGTTTAACGAAAGTGATTTTACCGAAAGATAACGAAAAAGATTTAGATGATATACCTGATAGTGTGAAAGAACATATGACATTTGTACTTGTTTCCCATGTTGATGAAGTATTAAAAGAAGCATTAGTTGGTGAAAAACAATGAAAATAACATCTGCTGAAATCGTTATTAGTGCCGTCAAACCGGAACAATATCCGGACGGCACCTTACCTGAATTTGCATTAGCTGGACGAAGCAATGTTGGAAAGTCTTCATTTATCAATAAAATGATTCAACGAAAAAGTTTGGCGAGAACATCTTCCAAACCGGGAAAAACACAAACGCTTAACTTCTATTTATTAAATGAAGAATTATATTTCGTTGATGTTCCAGGGTATGGTTATGCGAGAGTTTCAAAGAAAGAACGTGAAGCATGGGGGAAAATGATTGAAACGTACTTGCTCAATCGGAAGCAATTGCGTGGTGTCATTTTAATTGTTGATTTGCGCCATCCTCCAACAAGCGATGATGTTTTAATGTATGATTTTTTAAAACATTATGAAATTCCTTGTATCGTCGTTGCAACAAAAGCGGATAAAGTTCCAAAGGGAAAATGGCAAAAGCATTTAAAAATCGTTAAAGAAACATTAAAAGTGGAAAATCATGATCCGGTCATCTTGTTTTCATCAGAAACAGGATATGGACGAGAGGAAGCTTGGAAAGCGATTCATAGTTTGATATAAAGGAAGAAAGGGTGTCCCGAATTTGGACACCCTTTTTCTTATGGAAGCTTTATTTTCTTTTTACAAATAGAAAGTATCCACCAATTAACATTAATATAATTGGCCAAATATTCAGTAGCATGGACATGCTATTTTCTAATAATCCGAACCATTTTGCAATTTCGTCATAAAAAAGTTGCATTAAGGCAAGAATAAGGAATAATAAACCAAAAAAGAATCCTTGATTCGTTTTTTGATGTTTAAGAAAAAAGCCTAGCGAAATGATTAATAGGAACGCTCCAATATGATCAGGCCAAATATTAACTTTATGGACGACGTGAAAATGGATGCCAAGTCCAAGAAAAATCACACCTGGAAGAATAGATTCGTATTCTTTCCCGATATAAGCTTGTAGTGTAAAAGCTATACCAATAATAAATAAAAGTGTCGGCCAGCTATAAAACCCTTCGATTAGTTGGATATTGGATCGTTGTAAGAAAAAATACAATCCAAACCCAAGTAAAATAAAGCCAGGAAACAATGGATGTTTTTTCATATACATACACTCCACATATTTGCTTGATATATTGTTCTATTTTTGATAACGTACATAAAGGAGTTAAACGCAGTTATTTATGTAATCATCTTAACATAATTTTCATTTTCTGTTCACAATTGAACATTCATTATTATTTTAGAAATGTTATAATTAAGAAAGATGAGACTAAGCCTTAGGGGTGTAATAGATTATGCATATCATCGTAGTTGGTTTAAATTATAAAACGGCCCCAATTGAAGTTCGAGAACGTGTTTCGTTTCAAGAAGAAACGTTACAAGCTGCAATGGCAACCTTACAGAAGAAGAAAAGCATCTTAGAAAATATCATCGTTTCTACATGTAATAGAACTGAAATATATGCCGTTGTGGACCAATTGCATACAGGAAGATACTATATTAAAAACTTTATATCTGAATGGTTTCAAATAGATCCGGAACAAATCGTTCCATATTTATTTATATACGAAAATGAGGCTGCTTGTCAGCATTTAATGAAAGTCACTTGTGGATTAGATTCCATGGTGCTAGGAGAAACGCAAATTTTAGGACAAGTACGAAACAGCTTTTTAACGGCACAAGAAATTGAAACCAGCGGCACAGTATTTAATCAATTATTTAAACAAGCGATTACGTTAGCGAAAAAAGCTCATTCCGAAACAGAGATTGGTTCAAATGCCGTTTCAGTCAGTTATGCAGCAGTAGAGTTAGCGAAGAAAATATTCGGGTCCTTAGATGGTAAGCATGTGCTTGTTTTAGGTGCCGGAAAAATGGGCGAATTAGCTATGAAAAACCTGCAAGGTAACGGTGCTACAAAAATTACTGTTATCAATCGTACGTATGAAAAAGCCCAAGCTGTCGCGGAGCGTTATCACGGATCAGCAAGAACAATGAATGAGCTTCAATGTGCTCTATTAGATGCAGATATTGTCATAAGTTCTACAGGGGCAAACCATTATGTCATTACAAAAGACTTAATGGAACATGTTGATCGTTTACGAAAAGGAAAACCGTTATTTATGGTTGATATTGCGGTTCCTCGCGATCTTGAACCATCGATTTCAGACATACCGGGTGTTTTCTTGTATGACATCGATGACTTAGAAGGAATTGTAGAAGCGAATTTAGCTGAGCGTAAAAAAGCTGCGGAAGCTATTTACTTAATGATCGAAGAAGAAATAGTTGAATTTAACCATTGGCTAAATATGCTAGGTGTAGTTCCGATTATTTCTGCGTTGCGTGAAAAAGCATTAGCCATTCAGGCAGAAACGATGGAAAGTATCGAACGGAAAATGCCAAACTTAACAGAACGAGAAAAGAAAATATTAAATAAACATACGAAAAGTATTGTAAACCAACTGTTAAAAGATCCGATTTTGCAAGTAAAAGAAATGGCAGGAAGCAAAGATGCCGAACGTTCATTGGAGTTATTTAAAAAAATCTTTAATTTAAATATAGAAACTGAAGAAAAACAGCAATCAGAAACAGCGAAATCGGAAACAGTTCCGAAAGCTTCTTATCAATTGTAAGCGGGGTTTCCTATGGTTGATGTATATATGACGAGAATGCATGAATTAATGATCATTCTATATGCCGCTAGTGCCTTCGCTTATTTTATAGATTTTTTTTATAACAACCGGAAGGCTAAGCAATTCGCCTTCTGGTTATTGGCAATTGTTTGGATCTTACAAACAATTTTTTTATTTATACAAATGATTGTAACTGGGAGATTTCCTGTATTATCGATTACAGATGGCCTATATTTTTATGCGTGGGTATTGGTAACACTTTCTTTATTTGTGCAAAAGTTTTTGAAAATTGAATTCATTGTATTTTTTACTAATATTTTAGGATTCATTGCCATTGTCATACATACTTTTGCACCGAATCGTATGGCTACTAACGTAATGGCAGATCAACTAGTTTCAGAGTTGCTTTTCATTCATATAACGATGGCGATTTTGTCCTATGGTGCGTTTACATTATCGTTCATTTTTTCAATTTTATACTTAATTCAATACGATTTGTTGAAACGTAAAAAATGGGGGAAAACGCTTTTAAGGATTCAAGATTTATCGAAGTTAGAGCATTTAGCTTTTATATTAAGCGTCATTGGACTCCCTCTTTTATTATTTAGTTTAATTTTAGGCATTCAATGGGCATATTTAAAAATTCCTAATATGACTTGGTTTGATTCAAAAGTTCTCGGGTCATTTATTGTCATCATCGTATATTGTATTTATTTATTTGTAAAAATGAGAAAAGAAATGTATGGGAAAAATTTAGCTCTATTCAATGTCGCTTCGTTTCTAATTGTTCTAATTAACTTTTTCTTATTTGGAAGACTTTCTTCGTTCCATGATTGGAACAACTAAGCGTTATAGGAGGATTTTATGAGAAAAATTATTGTTGGTTCTAGAAGAAGTAAGCTTGCATTAACGCAAACTAAATGGGTTATTGAGCAACTGAAAAAAGCAGGAGCCCCCTATGAATTTGAAATAAAAGAAATCGTTACGAAAGGCGACAAAATTTTAGACGTCACCCTTTCAAAAGTTGGTGGAAAAGGACTATTTGTAAAAGAAATTGAAGCGGCATTATTGAATAAAGAAATTGATTTTGCTGTACATAGTATGAAAGATATGCCAGCCATTCTTCCTCCGGGGTTAACGATTGGAGCGGTCCCGCCACGGGAAGATGCAAGAGATGTATTAATTTCAAAAAATAAACAAACGTTAAACGAGTTACCTGCTGGATCTATTATTGGCACAAGTAGTTTACGAAGAAGTGCTCAACTTTTGGCGATGCGAAATGATATTGAAATTAAATGGATTCGTGGAAACATTGATACGAGAATCAATAAATTGAATACGGAAGACTATGATGCCATTATTTTAGCTGCCGCCGGTTTAAAACGAATGGGCTGGAGCGATGAAGTGGTAACAGAATACATAGATTCTACTACTTGTGTACCTGCCGTTGGACAAGGTGCTTTAGCCATTGAGTGTAGAGAAGATGACGAGGAACTCATTCAGCTACTGCAATCCATTAACTGCGAAAAAACGAACAAAGCTGTTCAAGCAGAAAGAACATTTTTACATCGAATGGAAGGAAGTTGCCAAGTACCAATAGCTGGGTATGCGGAATGGGATGAGCAAGACATTCGATTGACAGCACTTGTAGCTTCCCCAGATGGTAAAACAGTATATAAGGAAACTATTAGCGGTAACGATCCTGTAGAAATTGGAAATATGGCTGCGAATCGACTCATTGAAAAAGGAGCTAAACAATTAATTGACAAAATTGTAAAGGAACTTCAAAAATGAGTTCTCTGCCTTTAGAACGAAAAAAAGTTTTAATTACACGTGAACAATCACAAGCAACATCATTGGCGAAACAATTAATTCAAGTTGGGGCAACACCTGTGATTGTCCCGCTAATCGCTTTTCGAAAGCTTCAGCTAGATCCATTGATTCTTGAGTCGATTCCTACATACGATTGGCTCTTGTTTACCAGTCAAAATGGTGTCACGCATTTTTTTCAACAATTTGATCATGAACAATTATCGTTTTTGGACAAGGTAAAAATTGCAGCTGTCGGGACAAAAACAAAAGAAAAACTATTACAGTTTGTAGATAAAATCGATTTTGTTCCGACAAAGTTTACGGGTGATGATTTAGCAGAGGAATTAAAAAAAGTTTGTTCTTGCGATGAAAAAATATTGCTTGTTAAAGGTAATTTAGCAAGAAATGTCATCGTGAAAGAATTAAGCGAAAGCGGTTATGATATTCAAGCTGTTACCGTCTATGAAACATATTTACCAATAGAAAATAAAGAATTGCTTTCACAAGTGCTAACAAATGAAAAAATTGATATTATTACATTTACAAGTCCATCGACAGTAGAGCATTTTGTTCATATATTAGGAGAAGATCAAATTGAACAAGTTTTATCAGGAAAAGTGATTGCATGCATCGGTCCAATCACAGAAAGAAAAGCGAAATCATATGGAATTGCCGTTCATGTGAGCCCGAAAACGTATACGACCGAGCAACTAGTTGAAGAACTTGTCCAATTTTATTTAAATGAGGAGGAAAAAGAATGAGAGACTTATATTTTGATCGTCATCGCCGTTTACGCCAATCCCCATATATGAGAGATTTAGTAAGAGAAACACATTTAAGTGTAAATGATTTTATTTATCCATTATTTGTCGTGGAAGGGGAAAATATAAAAGAAGAAGTATCTTCCATGCCTGGAGTTTATCATATTTCTATGGACTATTTAAAAGAGGAAATGGATGAAATTGTTTCACTAGGTATCAAATCCATCATTTTATTTGGTGTTCCAAAAGAAAAAGATGCATATGGAAAAGAAGCATACAATGATAACGGAATTGTGCAAAAAGCAACAAAATACATTAAAGAACATTATCCAGAAATCATAGTCGTTGCCGATACTTGTTTATGCCAATATACTGATCATGGACATTGTGGTATCGTCGAAGAAGGAAAAATTTTAAATGACCCAACTCTTGATTTATTAGCTCGTACAGCAGTAAGTCAAGCAAAAGCAGGTGCTGATATTATTGCGCCATCGAATATGATGGACGGATTTGTCGCAGCCATTCGTGCAGGATTAGATGAAGCAGGATTTCACGATGTACCAATAATGTCATATGCAGTAAAATATGCTTCTGCTTTTTACGGTCCTTTCCGTGATGCTGCTCATAGCGCTCCGCAATTTGGTGATCGAAAAACATACCAAATGGACCCAGCAAATCGTTTAGAAGCAAGACGAGAAGCAGAATCTGATGTGTTAGAAGGAGCAAATTTCCTTATCGTGAAACCAGCCTTATCATATTTAGATATTGTAAGAGAAGTTCGTGATCAATTTAACGTTCCTGTTGTCGCTTACAATGTAAGTGGTGAGTACTCTATGATTAAAGCAGCTGCACAAAACGGTTGGGTGAATGAAAAGGAAATCGTTCTTGAAATGTTAACAAGTATGAAAAGAGCCGGTGCGGATTTAATTATTACATATTTTGCGAAAGATGCGGCTCGTTGGTTAAATGATTAAACAGGAGTTGAAATGTGATGAGATCATTTGAAAAATCGAAACAAGCCTACGAAAAAGCTGTTACATTAATGCCTGGCGGTGTTAATAGTCCTGTTCGTGCTTTTAAATCTGTTGATATGGACCCGATTTTTATGGAACGTGGAAAAGGATCAAAAATTTACGACATCGACGGAAACGAATATATTGACTATGTATTATCTTGGGGTCCATTAATTTTAGGTCACGCGAATGACCAAGTGGTTGAAGCAATCAAAAAAGTTGCAGAGTCTGGGACAAGCTTTGGCGCACCTACATTAATTGAAAATCAGCTTGCAGAACTTGTAAAAGAGCGCGTTCCGTCCATTGAAATTATTCGTATGGTTTCATCCGGGACGGAAGCAACCATGAGTGCGCTTCGTCTAGCAAGAGGTTATACAGGTAGAAATAAGATTGTTAAATTTGAAGGTTGTTATCATGGACATGGAGATTCACTTCTTATTAAAGCTGGTTCAGGAGTAGCAACCCTAGGTTTACCAGATAGTCCTGGTGTACCGGAAAGTGTTGCGAAAAATACAATCACTGTTCCATATAATGATTTAGAAAGTGTGAAATATGCTTTTGAACAATTTGGAGAAGATATTGCCTGTGTTATCGTAGAACCAGTTGCCGGAAATATGGGTGTTGTTCCACCAGTGGAAGGCTTCTTACAAGGGTTAAGAGATATTACGACACAATACGGCGCATTGCTTATCTTTGATGAAGTTATGACTGGTTTCCGCGTTGATTATCCATGTGCACAAGGATATTTTGGTATCACTCCAGATTTAACATGTTTAGGTAAAGTTATTGGAGGAGGATTACCAGTTGGTGCATATGGTGGTAAAGCTGAAATTATGGAAAAAGTAGCACCAAGCGGACCTATTTATCAAGCTGGTACATTATCTGGAAACCCGTTAGCAATGACTGCGGGTTATGAAACTTTACGTCAATTAACTCCTGAAACGTATAAAGATTTTGTGAAAAAGGCAGACCGTTTAGAGGAAGGCATTCAACAAGCAGCTAACAAATACGACATTCCGTTAACGTTTAACCGAGCTGGGTCAATGATCGGATTTTTCTTTACGAATGAAAAAGTAATTAATTACGAAACAGCAAAAACAAGCGATCTTCAGATGTTCGCTAAATATTACCGTTATATGGCAGAAGAAGGCGTATTTTTACCACCTTCTCAATTTGAAGGATTATTTTTATCCACTGCACATACGGAAGAAGATATTGAGAAAACAATTCAAGCAGTGGAAAAAGCATTTGACCGCTTACGAAATGAATAGTCATTGTAATAGCTGTCTCTATATAGAGGCAGCTTTTTTAATGGAAATTAGGTGGATTAGCGATTGAGTGCCGATCTCTATGTTATTTCGTTATTTAGAAAACATATAGTTTGTAAGCTATGAAGTGAAATTACTTGTAACTGAACTTAAAATTTTTGCAACTTGAACATCCTTTTTAATTTTTATTTGTGTGGTCAAAAAAATTTGCAACAATTATTTTGCTTCTTGTAAGATTCCATTCAAAATTTGTAACTTGTACATGGTTACTTGAAAGTTTTTAATAAATATTTGTAACTTACACATGCATACAACTTGTGATAAAAAAGTATTTGCAACTTCGAAAGAAAAACTTGTAACTGTGTGAAAAAATCTTGTAACTACCTAAATATTATTTGCAACCACCCTCAATAAATTTGTAAGTTGAACAAAAACAATGAATTTTTACAGAGGAAGATATGGCTGGTGGCCAATTTCAACATAATGAAGAGGATATTTGCAACTTATATACTCTAATTTGTAAGTAGCATCTATAATTTTGCAACTTTCCCTCGCCTAACAAGGTGTACTCGAAGTCGTATTTGCAACTTCGAAAGAAAAATTTGTAACTTCCAGAAAAAAACTTGCAACTTCAAAAAATAACTTGCAACTACATTAACAAACTTTTAGCCTTACAGAACTAGCAGCTTCGCCAAAATTCTGCAACTCTAGTGAAAAATTTGCCTCTAGTTTACAACTCATTTTTCGTAATAAAGCCCCCTCATAAAAACGCTTTTCCTCATGCGCAAAAGGATTGGTTAGCATAATTTTCTTCTAAGATTCATAAAATGTACTAAATGATTGTTTATAGATATTTATGGGAGGAGGAACAGTTTTGCAACAAGGAGGGAAGAATGCTACATTACGGTTTTCGCTAGAAGAATCCGTATGGTTCCATAAAGGTCAAGAAGTTGCTGAGTTAGTTAGTTTATCCCTTGAACCAAATGTGACGATCCAAGAAAATGAGCAATATATAACCATTCGAGGATCCCTTGATATGACTGGTGAATATCGAAAATTGGCCGATGAAACAGAAAGCGACATTCAAAACTATTTACAACCACAGCATAAGTATGTCCACCAAGTAGACGAGCGGGAAGAAGGATTATGTGAATTTTTCCATCCGTTCCCTGTGGATATTACGCTTCCAAAAAACAGGGTTAGAAGTTTAAATGAATTAAATATTCATATTGATACGTTTGACTATTCTTTGCCAGAGAAATCTTGTTTAAAATTGGTCGCCGATTTATACATTACAGGAGTGTACCAAGAACAACAATCACGTGAAGAGGACTCATTTACACAAGAGAAAGAAGTTCAGGAATCATCCAATGAGGAAGAATATTCTTTTTGGAATCCAATGATGACAGATCGCCAAGAATTTATCAATGAGTCAAGCGATGAACCTTCACTCTTTACATTTTCAGCACAAGCGAAAAAAGAAAAAAATATTGAAGAAGAGCAAGAAAATGAGCAAATACAAAGTGAGCAACCAGTTTTTGCGGAGACAAGAAATGAAATGCAAGAAGAAGTTCTCATGCGCCACGCCAAAGACGATGAATCTTTAGAGAAAAAACGAGCAGAATCTTCTAGCTCGGATGTAAAATACTTAGAAATTGAATCAGAAGAAGAAGTCGACCAAGAAATGCAAGAAGAACAAGAAATAGTGGAGGAAGAAATTTCAGTCGCGGAAGATAAAGACGACAAAAACGTATCCGTAAAATCGAAGAAGAAAAAGAAAAAAGGAAAATATGAAGTTATTTCACTCACAGACTTTTTTGCAAGAAAAGATGATAGTGAACCGGCAAAATTAAAAATCTGTATCGTTCAACAGGGGGATACGTTAGAATCAATCGCAGAACGGTATGAGGTTACTCAGCAACAAATATTACGATTGAACCATTTAGAACCTCATCAAGATGTTTCTGAAGGTCAAGTATTATATATACCTGTCCAATATTCAAAAACTCGCTAAAAAGAAACGGGGACATCCCGTTTCTATCTGTTTTTACGTTACATTGAGGCGAAGGGAGAACGAAATGAGAGATGATATCACCTTCATTCGTCAGTTGATGTTACCCTATCAATTAAATGTTTATGATTTTAAAGAAAAAGGAAAAATCCGTAAACTGTATACAGATAAAGGTATATTTGCTTTAAAAGAGTTGCATCGCCCAAGTGATGTTCATTTTATTAGATGGTTAAGAGAGTTATACTTTTCCGGTTATCCCAAAATTGTCCCAATTATCCCGACACTGGAAGGAAACAACATCGTTTATTCCCAAAATCGTGCCTTCTATTTAATGCCATGGTTAAATAGTGGAAAAGCAATGCCGCGAAAGGATAAAGTAGACTTTATGTTTAAAGAAGCAGCACGCATCCATGCGATGACTGTAAAAAATGTTGTCATTTTAGAGGAAGAAAGTAAATCCTATTATGAAAAATTAAAAAGAGCTATAGAAGAAGATTTGTCTTTTTGCGAGGGTTGTGTTGAACAATTTGAAAATCAATGGTATATGTCACCGTTCGAATTACAATTTTGCACTTATTTTAATGAAATATATAAGGCATCGATGTATGCGTTGCGTTCGTTAGAAAACTGGTATGAAATCGTGAAAAATGAAAAAAAAATACGGATGACTATTGTTCACGGAAAACTTTCTCCAGACCACTTATTATTTGATGAAAGAGGATATTCATACTTTATAAATTTTGAAAAATGCAGGCAAGACCTACCAATCTTTGATCTTTACCCCTATATTAAACAAAGCTATCAAACGCATCCTCTTTCTTCTATTTCCATTGACTGGTATAAAGGGTATTGTAAATATTTCCCTCTTAAAGAGGAAGAAGAAAATCTATTAAAATGTAGGCTTGCTCGACCCAAGGAATTAGTGAAAGTGGTCCAACATTATGTCCAAAATAAAAATCGTAATGAAAGAGAATATACAATGAAGCTACAAAAAGAATATTGGCATTTTAAAAATATTGAATCTTTTATTATGAAAATAGAAGAATTCCGCCAATCAAAAAGTGAGGATATAAGTACGTAAATGTACCCTATATCCTCATATCTTTTATATCCATTCAAAATATAAAGCTACCGCGATAAAAATAAAAATAAACAGTAAGACAACATCCAATGTTGTTGGGATGATTAATGTTCGAATGGCTTGGAAAATTGTAAATGGGATGATTAATTGTTTTGTTACGGCGCGAACTGTTCTTAACCAAGGCGGCAATAAAAAAGGGTTATATCTTCTCCTCATGTTTCTCCATCTCCTCCCATCCGCCGGTGCAATCAACCGAATAGCTCTTTTGTTATTAAAATATGTATTCATAGGAAAACAGTGAATATGCACGCTTGTATAAAAAAAAAGCGAATAAAGAAGGAAATTTTCGGCGATAATGATTGACGAAAAAGAAAAAATACCATATATTATTTTAATAAATAAAGATAAAGGCAAAGATAGGGAGTAGTACAATAGCTCTCTGTTTTCAGAGAGGGAAACAATTTGGTGAGAGTTTCCTAAACAGATCTGTTGGAAGTCGCCCTTGAGCTGCTTTTGTGAACATTAGTAGCAAAAGCCGGTGAAGAACCGTTATTTCATTGAGAGCCGTGTAAAAATATTTTTGCATGTGAAAAAAGGTGGTACCGCGAAATCAACTCCTTTCGTCCTTTTACGAAAGGAGTTTTTTATGTGCGCCCGGCATGTACATGAACTATAGGGTGTAAGTCCCGAACCCCGAAGACAGAAGTAGAGGTTAGCCAAGAGCAAGGGTGTCCGTGGTGACGCGGAATCTGAAGGAAGCTGGAGGCAAAACACCGGTCCGAGGAACACGAACCTCATATAAGGCTAGATATGATTGAGTGAGTTTGCATAACAAAACAAAGCTCTTTCTGTCGAAGGTCATATCGAGTAAATGAGGCGGATAGAT
>NZ_JBYLHW010000110.1:0-4084 GCF_057747715.1 Bacillus sp. JST-5
TACCGTAGTCATCTTATCGCTGCATAGATCGCAGTATCCCTTTTTTAAAAATTGTTTACTTTATAGGGCGCAGTTCACTTCAATCCTCCTTCTTTTTTTCATTTAATGTAGTTTTTTCGAAGTTTCTTTTCATTTAGTTTCTTTTTTACTCATTTTTTTGACTGTTTTTTTCTTTTTCTGCTCGATAAAATTCATGGAACATTTTCATTAATGCCCTTTTTTCAATTCTTGATACGTAACTTCTGGAAATCCCCAATTCTTTTGCAATTTCACGTTGTGTTTTCTCTTTTTTTAGATCAAGTCCAAATCGGCCAATAATGACTTCTCTTTCACGTTCATCTAGTACTTTAATATAATCTTTTACTTTTTCAAGTTCCATATTCATTTGAATCGTATCAATAACATCCTCTGATTCTGATTTTAAAACATCAATTAAACTAATTTCATTTCCCTCTTTATCTTGCCCAATGGGATCATGTAAAGAGACATCTTTTTTTGTTTTTTTTAAAGCTCTTAAATGCATTAATATTTCATTTTCGATACATCGAGCTGCATATGTAGCTAATTTCGTTCCTTTTCCTTCGGAGTAACTTTCGATCGCTTTAATTAATCCAATCGTTCCTATTGAAATAAGGTCCTCTTGATCTTCACCAGTATTTTCAAACTTTTTTACGATATGAGCAACAAGACGTAAATTATGTTCAATTAATAAGTTCCTAGCTTCTTGGTCTCCTTCAGCCATTCGTTTTAAATATTCTTTTTCTTCACTCGCTGACAATGGTTGCGGAAAGGCATTGTTTTTTACATACGAGACGAGAAAAAACAGTTCTTTAAACAGGTAGGAAAGCGCTGCTAAAATACCGGACATCACTTCACCTCCATGAAGTTAACACAGGTGCCTATAAGTCATACGTATGCATAGGTGTATGGAATTGTGTCTGTCCGGCAATTTTTTGGTTCATTTATTATTTAATTTCACCTTTAAATAAAAGCTGAGCCCAATTTTCCCCAGAGTCATTTGAAACAAATAAATCTCCCTGATAGGTTGAAAAAGCTATTTGATTTGGTTGTTCATGATTTATAGCAATATATGTAATTGGGTTAGAAAAGTCCAAATAAGGAACCGATAAGGTTTCTACTTCATTGCTTTCTAAAGAATATTTTTTCAAATGAACGGTTTCTTCTTTTTCATTAATGGAGCAAAAATAAATGTCATTATAGTCAAATTTTAAAGCTGTTACCATTTCATTTGAGATTAATGGAACAAACGTATTTCCAGAATCATTGGACAGATAAATTCCTTCTCTTGTTGCTAAAGCAATGATATGGCCATTGGTAGGGTGTGCTGAAACCATTCCCATTGAGTCGGCTTGAAAACCATCAAGCTTCGCTTTACTCCATGTTTTTCCTCTGTCTGCACTATAATGAAGACCATATTCAAGATCAGGATTGTCCAAAGACGTTTGTATAACATAAAGATAATTCCCGTTATAATCAGAAGCAATAAAATGGAATATATCCTTATTATGAAAAGAAATCGGAGTTTCTTTTTGGTTAGAAAGATTCCATTTTACAATACCTAGAGGAGTTTCTTTATCTTTACCACTAAAAATAAAACCCTCTTTTATTGACTCTAACGATAAATACTCCTTTTTTTCGTCTTCAAGCTCTTGCCACTTCCCGTCTCGATAAACTTTCATCCCAGAATTCCATGCCATGTATAACTCCTGTTCAAAAAATCCGATTCCATTTATATCAATTGTCTCATCTTTTTCATTTTTGGAAGGGGAAGATTCATTCGAACATGCAGTAAAAAATAATACGGAAATGAAGATTAAACAATAAATTCGTTTCATCAATATTTGTCGCCTCCAAAAATCAATAAAATACAAGCATTCTACATTATTTTACACAATCTTTTCAGGAAAATCATTTCATCGTTTTGATTATTTCAGTTGCGAAATTTTCGATTATCTAAATTTTTTCTTCGATTTTATAGAACTTTTAGAAAAGTCATATTATAATCAAAATATACATAAAAGGAGGTTCCATATGACACAGGTAACATATAAAGAAACTTGGGATTTAGACGTATTTTTTAAAGGTGGAAGTGAGTCGGAAGAATTTCAACAATATTTAAGAGAAACAAAAGGGATTTTAAATGAATTTCAACAATTGGTTGAACAATGGGAAATACCAACGAATTCAAAAGATTATGAGGAATTTTTAAAAATCATTGATAATTTTCAACTAGTTTCCCAAAAGATTCGTCAAGCTGGAGCTTTTGTCAGCTGCCTACAAGCACAAAATATGGCAGACAAAAAAGCAAATGAATTACGTAGTCAAGTAATGGAATTAAGTGCTGGTCTCCAACATTCATTAACACAATTGGATGACAAATTGACGAAAATAAACGATGATGTATGGAACGAATTATTAAAGGTAGACGGACTTTCGGAAATTCAATTTGTTTTAAATGAAAGACGGATTAACGCGAATGAAAAATTATCAAAAGATGAAGAAGCATTAATCACATCCTTAAGTATTGACGGATATCACGGTTGGGGGCAATTTTACGATACAATCGTAAGCCATATAAAAATTCCAGTAACAGAAGATGGTGAAACGAAAGAACTATCAGCAGGACAAGCATTCAATAAATTTTCTAGTGAAAATCGCGAATTAAGAAAAGAAGTATTCAAAAAATGGGAAGAAGCTTGGTCTAAACAAGGAGAATATTTGGCTGCGACCTTAAATCATCTAGCTGGCTTCCGTTTAAATGTTTATAAACATAGAGGATGGGACGATGTTTTAAAAGAACCACTTGATTATAACCGAATGACGAAAGAAACATTAAATACAATGTGGCAAGTAATCACCGATTATAAAGATGCGTTTGTTAAATATTTAAACCGAAAAGCGGAATTGTTAGGACTTGAAAAATTAAGCTGGTACGACTTAGATGCGCCGGTTGGGAAAAGTAATGGAAAAATTTCTTATCAAGAAGGAGCAGAATTAATTATTGAACAATTCTCTAAATTCGGGGAAAAATTAGCTTCATTTACGAAAAAAGCATTTGAAGATCGTTGGATTGAAGCGGAAGACCGTCCAGGAAAACGTCCGGGAGGTTTTTGTACTTCGTTTCCGGAAAGTAAGCAATCGAGAATTTTTATGACTTATTCAGGGACACCATCGAATGTATCAACGCTAGCACATGAATTAGGTCATGCTTTCCATTCATTTGCATTAAGAGATGTTCATCCGTTGAATAAAAATTACGCGATGAATGTTGCTGAAACCGCTTCAACATTTGCTGAAATGATAGTTGCTGATGCGGCTGTCAAAAATGCATCAACAAAAGAAGAAAAAATAGCTTTATTAGAAGATAAAATTCAACGCTCTGTTGCATTTTTCATGAATATTCATGCTAGGTTTTTATTCGAAACAAGATTTTATGAGGAACGTAAAAAAGGTATTGTTAGTTTTGAACGTTTAAACGCTTTAATGGAGGAAGCTCAGAAAGAAGCTTATTGTAATGCTTTAGCGGAATACCATCCATTGTTCTGGGCATCCAAATTGCATTTCTACATTACTGGTGTTCCATTCTATAACTTCCCGTATACGTTTGGCTATTTATTCTCTCTTGGTATTTATGCACGTGCTTTAGAGGAAGGAAAAGGGTACGAAGAACAATATATTTCTTTATTAAAGGATACTGGTTCCATGACAGTTGAAGATCTTGCGAAAAAACATTTGAATGTTGAATTACAAAAACGAGATTTCTGGGAAAATGCTGTTAAACTGTGTGTCGCAGACGTTGAAGAGTTTTTGCAATTAACTTCTAAATAAAGAATGATGATAAACAAAGCTGATGGCTTAAGGCTATCAGCTTTGTTATTTTTTCTATGCGTGCCCAGCTAAGCTGTTATCTGCTAGTTGGTGCAAGTCCAACCCGAGTAAGTGCCAAGACGCTCGGTAGCTGACAGGCAACTGGTGGAGAAATCCTAAGGTTGAAGCCCTGTGACAAAGTAACTCTCTTGGAGAGTGCGAGCAAATCAACAGACCGTAACATAAAGTGAATCCT
>NZ_JBYLHW010000111.1:0-4003 GCF_057747715.1 Bacillus sp. JST-5
CTTCCTTCAGATTCCGCGTCACCACGGACACCCTTGCGTTAAGCTAACTGCTACTTCTGCCTTCGCAGCTCGGGACTCTCACCCTATAGATTACACCCATGCCGGGCGCACACAAAAATCCGCAGCATACTAAAAACGTATGTGCGGATGAATTCATATTCATTGTCTTTTTAAAATTTTCATATCCGGTAAAGATTCGATTAGTCGATCTTTCAGCCATAATTTCATTTTCCTCATATTCCAACCTATATTCGTTGAACGGAGTGACTCGACACGCCAATACATTGGCGGATGTGTCCCAAACTGAAATTCTAATAAACGGAAAAACCATGTCTCTCTTTCCAAAGCATGTATTTTCTCGTCTTTTTCCTCATCCTCAATCTCTTCATCATCCAATTCATAAACATCATAATTTTTCGAGTTTTCTATGGCTGAAAGTTGATGTTCATATAGTATAGCTAAACTATTAGCCATTTGGTCGTTTCCTCCGTCAAGCAGAGTGGCTCCAAGATGATCGGCACGTACTTCCATCCATTGAGTTGCTACGGAGTTCAGTAATGGAATAAGTAGGATGATTACAACCCATATAATCAAAAATAGGAGGATTTGATTTTCGAATAGGTTTGGAAAGGCATAATGTAAGTAAAATAAGCCTCCTACAATGATTCCAACCATATGTATTTTAAGTATTTGTCCCAATATCACATCTCTTTTTTTAACATGAATCGCTTCATGAGCTAAGATTCCTTCAATTGCATCGTGAGGAAGCTTTAACGTTTGGGTAGTTAAAGCAATTAAAGATTGACCAATATTTGCTCCAATGGCAAAACCGTTATAATCAGAAGATTCAGTACTATAAACCTTTACATAAGGAAGACCTGCACGATTCAAGACTTTAGTTGCAATGGAATGGATGTTTGGGTCGACAATTTCTTTCATATCTAATGCCATTTTTAAAATGCGATCAGATATCCACATATTGAACAACCAAAACATAATAACCACTAGCCCAGTAACATACGGATTTGCATGAATGAATGTTAGGAAAACGATAATAATTGCGTATGCTCCAACCCCTTTTATTGTTAAGGCAAAATACCATTTGCCAAGAAGTCGTTTCCAATTTTCCTTATGGTAAAAAGGCTTTACGTCAACTTCATCTATTTTTATTGAATGATTCTCTTTGTGCAAAAACATAACATCAGAAGATTCTGGAGTAAAATAGACATTTTCACCGGAAAATGATAATTTCAATGTTTTTCCCATGCATGTCGTAAAATCCTTGTTGGATGAAAACATTGTAAATAAGTTAAACAGTTTTAATATATCCGGCCTTGTTTGGATAGTTATATCAGTGAGTTCTTTTATCGGGTATTTTTTCGTTTCATTAGCAGATACGAAATAAAGAGCATTTTCCTCTTGTTCGAAAAAAACATGAAGGGTACGATACAATCGAATTCGTTTGACTATTCCATATACAAGACTTATTAAGCCAAACAAAAGGATAAATTCGAATACAGATGGCGGACCGAAAATGAAGTATAAAACTGAAATCAAGACAAATATACTTGAAAAAGAAATATCTAAAAGAATTCGATCTTTGCTTTTTTGAATATGTATTTCTTTTGCACCTTTTTCCTTTAACTCTTGTATAATTTCTTTGTTCTTAACCCCACTTTTTTCTGGAAAAGGAAAATCGAAATAACTAACTATGAGTATTGATATAACAACTAAAGTATTCATAAATCCTTGGTCTAACGATATATAAATGACCCAACCGATACCTAACAGTAAAGATACTAAATATATGATGAATAATGGTACATATTTTTCTAAATAGTTGAGAGATGCTAAGAAAGTTCCGATGATGGCTGTTGCAATGGCAATATGTATTTCAAGCATAGGTTTCTCCTCGATTCATTAGCTAATCTGTATTTATTTTTCTAGAAACGTTTTCTGTTTACTGAATAATCTTTCCAAAAACATCCTCTTAATCTATTAATAAGAAAAAAATGTAAATGAATCAATAGGTAATTAGGTTGAAAAATTTTTCTCCGATAGTATTGAAAAATACTATTATGACAGTTTTTGTTATGATTTCATCGTTATTAACAATTTTTTCTACCTGTTTAAGTGTCTGAATTTCCTCCTATAACATCAAAAACTTTTTTGTACTGAATGAGTGGACTTTCTTTTCCTTCAAATATTCCATTTCCATACCTACTAGTTTCAAGAAATCCGAGCCTGTCTAAAAGTTTTCTCGCACGAATATTCGCTTCGTGTGTTTCTGCATAATAGGTTGTTATTTTTAATGTTTTAAAGCCATATTCCATCATATGAATACATGAGTGGTATCCAATTCCTTTTCCCCACAAAACCATTTCGCCAATAGCAACTCCTAACTCAGCTGAGTGTTCTTTAATATAAGCTAAATCGGCATATCCTACTAATCGATGATTGAATTCAATTCCTAATCGCAAAAAATCATCGTCTTTATTGTTTACACAATTTTTCCACCAACGATAAAGTTCCACAGGATCTTGGTTAGTTTTCCATCCATTTGCTAAGCAAAACTTCTCATCTTTACTCCATCTTAAAACCGTATCAAAATCATCTAAAGTTATTGGCCTTATTTGAATGTTATTTAACATAATCCCACCTCCAAGCCGTTGCGGTAATCGCATATTTGACTTATTACCAATTTGAGAAGTAAAAGAAAAAGGAGCATTATTTAAAAGCTCCTTATTTATACTAATTCGTTATTCTGTTCAAATTCATCAAGTAATGCACGTACTTCATCCGTAGATTGCGTGTTCATCAATTGATTTCTTAATTCACTCGCCCCACGAAATCCTTTTACATAAATTTTGAAAAAGCGATGCAGAGATTTAAACGGACGTCTTACCTCGTTGGAATATTGATCAAATAGATCCAGCTGCAATCTTAAAAGATCCAGATATTCTTTATGACTATGTTCCCTCGGCTCTTTTTCAAAAGCGAAAGGATTTTTAAAAATTCCGCGTCCTATCATTATTCCATCAACACCATGTTCCTCAGCAAGTTCCAGCCCTACTTGACGATTTGGGATATCGCCATTGATGGTTAATAAAGTATCTGGTGCAACCCGATCTCTAAGTTTCTTGATTTCAGGGATTAACTCCCAATGAGCAGCTACATCGCTCATTTCCTTACGAGTCCGTAAATGAATGGAAAGATTAGCTATATCTTGTTTCAAAATATGTGTGAGCCATTCTTCCCACTCGTCGACATAAGTATATCCTAGCCTTGTCTTTACACTGACAGGCAAACCACCTTCTTTTGCTGCTTGGATAATTTCAGCAGCAACATCTGGTCTAAGAATTAGTCCGCTCCCTTTCCCTCTTGATGCAACATTCGGGACAGGACATCCCATATTAATGTCAATACCTGAAAATCCAAGTTCTGCCATACCAATACTCATCTGTCGGAAATATTCAGGCTTATCTCCCCAAATATGGGCAACGATGGGCTGTTCATCCTCAGTAAAAATCAATCGTCCTCGTACGCTCTGATTTCCTTCAGGGTGGCAAAAACTTTCTGTATTTGTAAACTCAGTAAAAAATACATCTGGTCTAGCAGCTTTACTTACAACATGTCGAAATACGACATCTGTTACATCTTCCATTGGTGCAAGTACAAAAAAAGGTCGTGGTAATTCACGCCAAAAGTTCTTCTTCAATGTTAACTCAATCCCTCTCATTTAAGTTCAAACATATGATGATTCTTCTATCTTTTTATATTATGTATGGGGAACCTTTGTCAAATACAGTGAACAAAATATAGAATGAATTCAATCCAAAACCATATAAACCTTTCTCGTCTTAAGCTCGAATTATTTTTAATTAATAAAATCTTTAACATCACATAGTGATGCTAGTATAGTTTCATGGACACAACTTGGTTAAGTCATTAATATTAAACTAACGAAAGGTTGTGTCCGAATCATGAGTCAAAAGCGGTATAA
>NZ_JBYLHW010000112.1:0-2500 GCF_057747715.1 Bacillus sp. JST-5
AAGTTGATGCATCAACATTTTTGGACTTTCGTGAATTTCTTATCTTCACTAAAATTTACATAAAGATACCGGTGGTCAGGGTCGAACCGACACTCCACGAGGGAACACGATTTTGAGTCGATTCAAATTCGTGCATTCTTATCAGGCATTAAAAAACCTTATTTATTCAAGGTTCTATTCAAATTTATATTCTTCATTAATTTAAAACCGAAAACGACTCAAGCCTTTTTGCGGACTAATTTAATTTTAATACTTCTCTCATTTATAATCAATTTTTTTTCCTTGCTCTTTTTCTGCATTTTAAAGTCCAAGAAAAAATGAGGTTTTCTCCTGCATTTTACTCTTTTACTCACTTTTTACCTTTGGCTGTGTTAAATGTTATTGTTGATAATTAGAAAAAACAAGGGAAACACCTAAATTATTGAAGGCTTCCCTATCTTTATTAAAGTAACACACCTGTTGTAGAATCTAAATTTCTGTGGAATGTGATTTAATAACTTCTGCACCAAACTCTAAGCATTCACTGCATATAGAAACTCCTGGTCCCATAGCTAATTCCCCGACTTCTTCTTTACTTCTGCGACAAAAAGAACAAGTTTCAACGTGTTGTGTATTGTTTATATTATTTGGAATTGAAGTTTTCTCTATGGAACTGTACAGTTCATCAATTACTTTCGGATCAATATAATCGAAGTCACCTTTTAATTTCACTGCAATAGTTGTATAAGCAATAGCCATTCCTTCATAAAAACGTTGTCTTTCTAATTGGTCACTACTTTTTGATTTTTCTTCACATAATGAGCTTAGTTTCTCTAATTCCAAGATAATATCTTCAATTTTTGCACCTCGAAAGGTTTTTTTGCGAAAATCTTGCTCCATTATTTACACCTCCCATTTTATATGACACATTTGTATACATATTTAATGAGGTATATTCTTCAAACCTATAAAATATTCCTACTTTTTTAAAAATTATTTTTGGATTAAACTGGCTTCTTAGTATTAAGAACTAAACATTGAACTTTGACAGACACACACTACCATAAGTGTCCGTCATTTCAAATAAAAATGTTGTTAATAGAAATTCTTTAATATTGTGTTTTGTACTTTCATTACTTCGGCTATCTACAAACAAGAACCAAGCAAGGTAATTATCAAGATATTTGGTAACCACACCTTTAAAAGTATTTTGTATGATATGCAGTATTCACATCGAATCCCTCTATTTCGTATGTAAATAAAAAAAGAAAAATCATATGAAGGAAATTAGACCCTACAATGATTTCTCTTCAGATGTTAGAATATTCCTTCTCTCTAATGATAACATATAATCCTTAAAACTTAGCGAAAGTTTAATAAATGTTATCTATTTCAGTAAGAGTGATATAGGCAACCGCACTACCACGGCCAAACTTTTTCAGCACTTTTTCTTCTACCTTTTGTAACTTTTTCAATATTTCCAAAGGAGCTTCAGTGCCCTCAAAACGTTTTCTTCCCTTCTCAGAACCCTCTTCTATAATTTCCCATTTTGAAGGTTGAAATGCACAAACAACTTTTCCGCCACTAATTCCAACGACATATTGAATATACGGAATTCTGCCTTTGTTTATCTTCCAATTTCCACGAGTAGCTTCATAGTAATCTTTACCTTCTTTTAATGCTTTATGGATTTTCAATAACAAGATTTCCTCTTTCATGAGTGACTCCCCCTTTTTTCTTTACAAAATATTATACAACAACAATTCTTTATCCTTATAAAACAATAACTCTGTTGAAGACATTTCGCACATGCTTTAAATAAAGCCTTTATCTGCTGATTGTCAAATGTCTCTACAATCTTTTTTCTATCCCTCAGCAATTTGATGTCTTTCATCGGATTGCTTTTTATGAGATTTCGCCCTTCTAAAAAGTTAAAAAACGCTCTCATTGCTCTCAAACGGGAATTGATACTGACTGTCTTGAGACCTTTTTCTATCATGTACATAATGACATTTCGCTTAATGGTTTCTCCTGTCCATTCACCTACACGTAATTCGATTTCTTGCTCTTTTAGCAGTTTTACAAATGCATTTAGCTCACTGCGGTAATATTTAATTGTATGTTCTCTTAAATTCCTCAATTCGCAATCCTCAATAAATATCTCTAACAATTCATCGAACGTGTATTCAATTTCCACGATGTCGTCAGATATTAGCAATAGCTCTTCACGACTCAGCTCTCCTCGTCTCTCCCTCTTGCTCTTTCTCTGCAATTTTCTCTCATTTTCCATTCTTTTCACTGTTTATTTCACCTCACCGAACACGATTGTCCGCACACGATTTTTTATGCTTAAGTCGTGTTCGGTAAAAATAAAAAAAGGTCCTCATTTGAATGAGAACCCTTGTCCCTAAAGCCTTTTCCCTATTTTCAGTGCCGATGGTGGGAGTCGAACCCACACGGGCAAAGCCCACACGATTTTGAGTCGTGCGCGTCTGCCAATTCCGCCACACCGGCGTAATAT
>NZ_JBYLHW010000113.1:0-3819 GCF_057747715.1 Bacillus sp. JST-5
AAAGCCCCCTTCATTTGGTCACTTCGATTATAAAAAACACCTTATCGAGTGTCCAAATTCATTAGGGGGCTAATGAGAACGCTTCAAACGGTTATTTTCCAATATTTTTGGGGAATATGTGAATAGTTATAATCTTTCGAAAGTAGGATAAAGGAGGGCAATCAATTGTTTTCCTTGCTGTATGAAAAATGTAAAGGTCGTATCATTATTGTAGGATTAATACTCGTTGTAGTGGCTGGATGTCAATCTGAAGACGAATTTCCTTATCGCGAGCAAATTGAAAATATTTCTTCAGAAAATACAACTTCTGTTGAATGGAATGGCAAAGAAATCATTGATGTAACGATATATGAAAATCATAATAATAAAAAGATATATACGATGAATGATGAAAATTTTGATACACTTCAACAAATGATCGAATTATTATCATATGGAGTGAAAGTGAGCGGTGAAACGGAAGTAGAAGAACCAAATTACCGAATCCAATTGAACTATGCAAACGGTCAAGAAGATATCGCATACTTGTGGCTAAGTAATGATCGTAAACGTTCATCATTTTATATGGAAGGTGAAGAAAAGCAAATATTTTTATTATCTGAATTAATGACAGATAAGTTAAAAAAGATTTTATTAAATCAATAAAGGTGGAGTATACTCCACCAGATTTAATAAGTAAACATTTGAAATAAGAAATCATTAATCTTCAACGATGATATGTGCGATCATTGGCCCATGATGATCATAGTCTAAATGTGTGACGCAAATTAATCGATATACCCCTTCTTTTTCAAATTGGACAGGAATAACGGTTTCTTCACCTTTTTTCACTGTTCCTTGAATATTAGTTCCTTCAATAATAAATGGATGTTCTTTTCCGTAAACACCAAAAAGTTTAAGGTTTACTTTTTCCCCCTTTTTTACATAAATAGTACCAGGATCCCAGCGATATATTTCAATTTCTTTCCCATCTTCAGTTGTGGTCTTTAGTTCATTAGTAATTAAATGAATTTCTCTAATCTTTTCAGCTTTGTTTTGCATGGCTGGAATGGCATCTGATTGAAAAGAATACCAAATAGTTGCAGCTCCAATAACGACGGCAATTGCTAATAATCTCCAAATGAATTTTCCTTTTATTACTAAAAAGTTCAAAGATTTCACCTCCCTACCTTGTCCATTACATACATATGCATGTAGGGGGTAAAAACTTGTCTACAATTTCATATGATTTCATGAAATAAAATTTGAAGAACTACGTCTTCTGCTTTTTGAAAACATGGATGGTTTTCATACTGATCGAAAATTCTATTTTGATGATAATCTTTAATATTTTGATAAAAATAATTCATCATTTCATGTTCATCTTGAAAATAGGGTAGAGGTTTCACTATTTTTAAAGTACTTAAAACTTGCCAATTAATTTCTTCTTGACCTGGAAGTGCATGATAAATAAAAATTGGAATTTTTTTAAGAATGCATTCACTAACGGTGACACCGCCAGGCTTTGTAATCACAGCATCTACATCTTCATAAATCCTGTTCATTTTTTCTCTAGAATCTATATATGGTAAAGGAATGACTTGTTTGTGTTCATTTCTTTTTAAATAATGAAATAATCGCAAGTTTTTTCCGCACAAAACATAATATTGAACTTCTTCACTTTTTGGAAGCTTTTTTAATAACTTTTCAATTGTCCCAACACCCATGCTTCCACCCGTAATTAATATTTTTAATGGAGATTTTATTGGAACCGTTGAATTTCTTTTCTGAATCGAAGGATGAACAGGGATACCGGTATGAAAAATCTTTTGTTGATCAACACCATGTTCTAATAAATAGGAAGCCATCGAGTCTGTGGACACAAAATGAGCGTCAATTTGCTTTATACCCCACAATCGGTTAATAAAAAAATCAGTATAAACATTTATGATTGGCACGTTGATTTTCTTTTTTTCTTTTAAATGGCTAAAAATACGAGAAGGTAGAGCATGGGTACATATGATAATGGATGGGTTTTCACTTTCAATCATTGATAATGCTACTCTCTCAAACATTAGTTGATAAAAATAATAATTTTTTTCTATTGGCTGATTATAAGCCAATTTTTTATACAAATAACTATATGTTCTTGGGGAAATATGAATCCACTTTAAATAAAAATTTGAAATTAGTTTTTCTATTTTACCGAAACGGTAAGTCAACAAATCGATTTTTTTACACTGTATGTTCGACTCTCTCTTTTGAAGACGTTCGATTAAAGCATCTGCCGTTTGATGATGTCCAGAGGGAATTGATAATAAAGGGAAAAAAAGTGCTTTATACATAATTACAACCTCGTTTTTATTCATAAACCTTTTGGTGAATCAATGCATTTTGTGGAACAATTGAAGTTCTTGATTTATGTTCTGGTAAATATAATTCGATGAGTTTCTCCTTTGACATAAATAAATACTTTGGTTCTTGTATGAATAAATCGTGCCATGATATTTGATCACTAGATATATAGCTAATAGGGATTAAGGCTAGCCACTTTAATTTTTTATAAAATGCATTTTTGAGTGGTTTTGGTTCAAACCCTAGTTTTTCGCAACCACGATGTAATGTTGTGATACCAATGATTCCTTTGATCCGATCAAAATCTGGATGATGATAAATATAAGAGGCTAATTCAGGTAAGGAATATTTAATATTACGATAAATATAAGTGCCTTTTTTAAAATCATTTTTTATCTTTTTCATATTTCGTAATAGACGTACATTGTGTAAATGAATTTTAATTAGTAGATCATTTCGTTGGATTCTCGTACCATCGGATAATTCAACATCATAGCCTAAATAGTTTGTTTTTCGTACTCGAAAAATATTATTTCTTTCCTTATTTACATATGTAAGTCTAGTTAAAAAATAATAAATAGGATCAATGAATGTCCAAAAAACAATCAACATTCTTCGCATACGATTTCCTTCTTTCAACAATAGCCTGAACGTAAATTAAAAATTAAACAAATGTTTAAAATACGGACAGCACATACAAACTGTCCGTTTAGGATTTTTATTGCAATTTTCCTTCCACTTGTTTACATACTTCTTCTGCTGTCAATCCATTTGCTTCAATTACAGGTCCTTGAATCACAGAATCTTGCATTCCCATTACATTGGAATCAAGACCTGTTAAAACACAACAATCACAACCTTTTGCATCTTCCTCTTGTTTCAGTGGTACTACTTCATGACCACGAGCACGTAAAGCTTCTTGAATATTCGTTAACGATTCTTCAACACCTATTCGTGCCATTATCACACCTCCTCTATTGATAACTTGACCAAATGAATAAAAAATATGCGATGATACGAATGAATAATCACAATAAGGAACGTTAAAATAATCGGTAGGGGGTGTAATTTTTAATGGGAAAAAGAAAAAAAGATCCTTCAACAATAGGATTAGGTTCTCCGAATGTTGAAGGACAAGGTACAACAACTGAAGAGACGGGAAAGGAAAAATCTTCTGCTAGAAAGAAAAATAAACGACCATAATCCGCCAATCGGCGGTTTTTCATTTAGGCGTGCCCAGCTAAGCTGTTATCTGCTAGTTGGTGCAAGTCCAACCCGAGTAAGTGCCAAGACGCTCGGTAGCTGACAGGCAACTGGTGGAGAAATCCTAAGGTTGAAGCCCTGTGACAAAGTAACTCTCTTGGAGAGTGCGAGCAAATCAGCAGACCGTAACATAAAGTGAATCCTGCCGCCTCGTCAAAAGAGACCTCCTATGGAGGACAAAGGGAAGTCGAGCCTGGTTAGATTGGGCGAAGACCACGGAAG
>NZ_JBYLHW010000114.1:0-3519 GCF_057747715.1 Bacillus sp. JST-5
AGGATTCACTTTATGTTACGGTCTGTTGATTTGCTCGCACTCTCCAAGAGAGTTACTTTGTCACAGGGCTTCAACCTTAGGATTTCTCCACCAGTTGCCTGTCAGCTACCGAGCGTCTTGGCACTTACTCGGGTTGGACTTGCACCAACTAGCAGATAACAGCTTAGCTGGGCACGCTTAAATCAAAAACAACATTCTTTGTTTTATTCATTTAATTGAATTTCACTCTATATTGATCCTTTTAGACAACTTCTTATTTTTTTCGTGATTGAGTTTCTATTTGGAAAAAAATTATATGTCACCATGACAAAAATTTTCAACTTAGTTGATTTTATTTGCAAGTTAATGATTCGAAGCTGAAAATTTTATACTAGTGATAAAAGAATCTTGCAACTCATATTGATATATTTGCAAGTTTAACATTCGAGGTTGAATTTTCCTCAAAAACAAAAAATCTGCTCGTACTTAACTATAGCGATTGGATGTATATTTGCTACTTTAATAATTAAATTTGTTAGTTTATGAATCGTATTTGTAACTCTTAAATATCTATTTGCAACTAGAAAAAATCGTATTTGCGAGTCGTAAAGAAAAACTTGTAACTATCGAAAAATTATTTGTAACTTTCGGTAATTTTCTAGCAAGTAGGCAAAAAATTTTGCAGCTATGGTAATTTTACTCGCAAGTTGAAGGTTCAAAAAGTAATTTAATTATCTTATTTGAATAAAAGGTAAAGCCAGTGAAATTCTACATAAAAAATTTCACTGGCTTTTTCAATTACGATAAAAATCTTCCTAGATTCGGAATTATGCACAAAAAAAGAATTGCTTTTTATAAACAATTCTTTTAATGAGCGTCCTTTTTATTACATTCAGGACATGTTCCGTAAATCTCCATCCGATGATGACTAACCTTAAATCCTGTCACATGTGAAGCTAATTGTTCAACTTCATCTAAACCTGGATAATGAAAATCGACAATTTTTCCACATGAATTGCAAATGACGTGATAGTGTTGGGTTGTGACAAAATCAAAGCGAGATGATGAATCTCCATACGTTAATTCTTTCACAAGACCAACCTCTTTAAAAACTCTTAAATTATTATATACCGTTGCGACACTCATATTAGGAAATTTGCCTTCCAGAGCTTTATATATATCATCGGCCGTTGGATGGGACATGGATTGTATTAAATACTCAAGTATCGCATGACGCTGCGGAGTGATACGGACTCCTGTTTCTTTAAGCGTTTCTAAAGCTTCTTTTAGTTGGGTCTGTGACACCGCCATGCACCTCTTTTCTCCGTAAAGATTATTAAATGATAATTCTTATAATTAGTGTACTAATAAAGTCCCATTTTTGTCAATAAACCGCTCTTATATTAAGATTTTTCATGTAGATTTTGTTCTTTTTCACCAAGATTCATATTGATCATTCTTGCAGCAACAAATAATAAGTCTGATAAACGGTTTAAATAAGCAAGCACGAGCGGATTCACATCCTCTATTTCTACGGCACATCTTTCCGCTCTTCTTACTATCGTTCTTGCTACATGCAATGCTGCACCCGCTTCATGACCTCCTGGCAAAATAAAATTACTTAATGGTTCTAAATGCGCATCCCACTGATCAATAATGTGTTCAAGTTCCTGAATATCTTCCTTCGTTAATGCCCATTTCACTGTTTTTCCTTTCGGTGTAGCTAATTCTGCCCCCACATGGAAAAGTGTTGTTTGAATTTTATGAAATACTGTTAGAAAAAATTCCTTTTCTTCAAAAAACTCATTTCTTAAATAACTAAGTGCCAATCCAATCATTGAATTCGCTTCATCACATGTTCCATATGCTTCTACCTTAGGATCGCTTTTACGAACCCTTTGACCATAAATTAATGAAGTTTCTCCTTTATCCCCACTTCTTGTGTAAATCTTCATATTAATACCCCCTTGTTAAATCAACTTCATTAATAAAATCATCCCCATTATTTAAATACGTTTCGAGATTTTTATAAAATATGTCGAATGCACGTACTAAGTACATTTTTGAATGACTAGATACATGTGGTGTTATCGTTACATTTTCCATTGTCCAAAATGGGTGGTCACAAGGAAGTGGTTCTTGTTGAAAAACATCTAAATAGGCGTGGTCAATTATGCCATCATTTAATATTTCAATTAAATCTTGTTCAATCACAGCATCTCCTCGACCAATATTGATAAAAACAGAACCTGGTTTAAAGGATGAAAAAAGTTCTTTATTGAAAATCCCTTTTGTTTGTTTTGTACTAGGTAAAACGGAAACAACATAGTCTGCTTCTGGTAAGACTAACTTCAATTGTTCTAATTTATGCATTGTTTTAAAAGGAGGCTTGTTCTTGCCAGAAGTATTAATACCTAAAACATTCATCCCTAATGCATGGGCATAAACCGCAATTTGTTGTCCGATGGCACCTGCACCGACGATTAGCAATGTCTTGCCATATAACTCCTGCATATGCAGCTTTTTATCCCAGTTTTTAGCCATTTGATTTTTTAACATTTTTCCTAGTCGTTTCGAATGATTTAACATTACGCCTATTGTATATTCAGCCATAGGAATTTTATGAATTCCTCTTGCATTTGTAACTTTTATCTTTCTCTTCATTAAAAATTGAAATGGCATTTTTTCTAGTCCAGCGGACATTACCATAATCCATTTCAAATTTTCCGCTTTTTTTAATCTTTCTTCTGTTAAATCTTCTCCATAAGTTATGAAAATTTCAGCTTTATGTAAATGCTCTTCCGCTTCTTTCATACCATTAAAAAATTCTGCCTGAACTTTAGGAAATCTTTTTCTTAGTTCGTTTTGAATCTCTTCTTTCGGTACAATGGTTGATATTATATTCATACAAGTCACCATCCCTAAACTTTTCATAATTATCATAACATCATCAACATATTTTGAAAATTAAAGGAATTGAAACATTTATTATGTAATTTTCAGCTACCTTTAAATAGAGATGATGGACGTTATTTTGAGGTCAGAATTATTGAAATTGTAATTTTTTTCCTCGACCAAAAAGTATGGAAATATATGAACAACTATAGAAAATGAACAGAACCATAAAATTCGAACCGTAATAATTAGATATTGATTTTTCATTGAAGTGAAGTAGTTTTAGTGTTTCTTTATTCTACATCATTTCCCATTGACGCTAGTCACTAAATCGAGTAGGAGGGAGCGATTAACTCCCGTCCTCTCACACCACCGTACGTACGGTTCCGTATACGGCGGTTCAATTAAGATAATTGACGCAAGTCTTTATAACTTCCGTGAATAGCTGTTCTCTTTATGCCAGTGGTCACTCCACCCTCCAAGAGGTCTCCCACGGGATTCACCGCTTCCTCCCTCAAGTGAGGTACTACGTTTTCTGTGTTCATCATGACTCACTGAATGCCAAGGACTATTCTCTCTTAATTGTTCGGTCCTTCTTAGTTGTTCTAGACCAACTAATACTATGACCTCTGCTGACTTCTGACG
>NZ_JBYLHW010000115.1:0-3367 GCF_057747715.1 Bacillus sp. JST-5
TTATACCGCTTTTGACTCATGATTCGGACACAACCTTTCGTTAGTTTAATATTAATGACTTAACCAAGTTGTGTCCACAAATCTATACTACATCTATTAGCATAGTTAATTCTTTATTAAAAAAATGACCTAAGTATATTAGAATTGATGAATACCTAGATCTTATTAATTGGTAATTTTCTTATTCCAAATTATACATCAATATTTTTTGAAACTTCTAACGTACTGGTTCCCGTTCCTGTCTTTTACAATAATCCCGAGTTCACCTAAATCCTTTTTTAAATGATTTGCTTTTTTCTTGTCGCCGTCTCTTATCGCATTTCTCCGTTCGTATAAAATTGAATTGATTTTTTCTCCAAAAGATTGATTTTCTAGAGTCCATAAAATATACTCATCTGCATAAGGGTCATGATCACACCAAGGATAATGATGATACGTAAAGATATTCCGTATTTCTTCTTTATTGATATCCGTCGTTTCCCTTAAAAGTTCTTGACCTTTCTTACTTATAATAACAACTTCATTATCTTCCATATAAATTTCTTTTATGTCAGCTTTCTTAGTAATTATTTCTTTATTATCTTTTTTGATCAGTATTTCTTGATCATTAATTTCCATTTTCAATGTTTCGTTATAAACTTCCAATGATAATAGAATTCCAATAATTATACCTACGATCATCAAAATAATAGATACCCAAAATGGGTTAAATGATTGTAATAATTTAATAACTTTTGAGTCTGATAAAATTGGAATTTTTGATAATACATTCAACAATTTTGGAAAAAACCAACCTATAATCCCTAAAACTACTGGGAACAAAGCTGTAATCAATTTTTCTAAAAAACTCATACCTATCGTGGATGTTTGATTCATGAGATACAACCTCCAAATAAAATATTTTTTATCCACTTTAGTATTTTTACAGTACGATTTTTGATACCATTTTGATTAACTCATCTTTATATTTCTCCAAACTAAAGGAAGGGTTTTGATATAGCATACATTCTTCTATTGCACCTTGAATCATGACACACATGTTGTTAACATCAAATTCATTAGAAAACTCTCTTTTCTTTTGCCCTTCTAATAAAATTTCTTTGAGCAATGAGTAAAAAGGATCTTCTTCATTATCGGCAATTCTATAAAAAGGAATGCCATCTTCATTTTTTGCATTAAAGACAATTTCAATTAACGCAATATTATTTTTATGATTGGCTACTTGATAAGCTAAACTAGCTTCGATGTATGCTTTCAATTGTGAAATTGATAATTTTTCTTGAACTACTTTTTCACTAACATAGTTTAATTTTTTATGAAGTAAATAAATTAATGTTTGATTTATTAAATCCATTTTATTAGAAAAATGATAAGATATTAATCCAGTACTCACTTTTGCCAATTTAGCAACTTTCGTTAAACTTACATCGGTATACCCAAATTCGTTTAGTGCATCGATACAAGCTTTAATGATCTGTTCTCTACGTGCTTCAGCAATAAAAGATTGTTTTTCTTCCATAAAAGTTCCCTCGCTAAAAAATTGATTAATCATTTTTTTATTTGAACGTTCAATCAATTTTTATTTTAATATATATTCCCTTTACTTGCAATCAATTAAAAATTTTATGTCTATTTATCAAAAAATCGGAATAAATGCCCTTCATTATCCTTGATAGAAATAAAAAAATGATATCCGTTAAGATATCATTTTTAAAAGTATATGATAGTTTCAAAGTACAAAAAGAGGAACGATATAAAAAAATATTCCTCTTTTTATGGACATTTATTTAATGCTTCCTAAAATTTGCTTATCAATGATTTCACGATTACGAGATAAAAATACTTCGTTATGAGAAGAGACTAAAGCTGTTTCTTCTGCATCTGGTTGTACAAATTTCTTTGCTTTATTAACAGCTTTCACGGCATCTTGAAAAGCCCCTAAAATTAAATGTACTTTTCCTTCATATTCTACAGCATCCCCTACTGCATATAATCCTGGAATGTTCGTTTCACAATGAGCTGTTCCTTTTAAATAATATTCATTAGCCATTTCAAATTTTAAATCACTATTTTCGAACAAAGAGCTATCTCGATGGTAACCATGGTTGACAACTACTTCATTGACAGATAATCTTGTCACTTCACCTGTCTGATTATTCGTTAATTCCACTTGTTTAATGACTTGACCACTCTCATCTGGAATAAATTTTGTTATTTCTGTATAGAAATAAAATTCGACTGGACTTTGAAATAAACGGGATAAATCGGCTTCATGTGCTTGCATTTGATCTTTACCTTTTCGATAAGTAAGAAATACTTTCTTAGCAATTGGGTGTAATTCGTTTGCCCAATCGACAGCTGTATAACCCCCACCAGAAATTAAAACTACTTTATCTTTAAATTTTTTTAGTTCTTTTATTGAATAATTTAAATTCGTATTTACATATTTATCGGAATCTTCCACATCAAGTTTTATTGGATTTATGATTCCACCGCCAATAGCTAAAATCACAGACTTAGAAAAATGTTTTTGTCCATTGTGAGTAGTTAGCACAAAATTACCTGATTCATCTTTTGCAATAGATGTAACTTTTACACCTAATACAACTGTTGGATCAAATGTTAAAGCTTGTTCAACCATTTGTTGGATAAGCTTTTCTCCTGTAATAGGAGTCATTGCACCAACATCCCATATTAATTTTTCAGGATAAACATGGACTTTCCCGCCAAGTTTATTTTGATATTCGATAATTTTTGTTTTCATTTCACGCAACCCACTGTAAAAAGCAGAAAATAATCCTGCTGGTCCTCCACCAATAATCGTCACATCATAAACTTCCCTATGACCCATCTGTAATTCTCCTCCGAAGTTATGTATATATGCTAATAATCAATATCGATAATGATTCTCATTTTCATACATCAATTTTATCACAACCTTGGTATTTTTTGAATGGTTATTACATGTCAAGAACAAAAGATTTCATAAAAAATAAAATATTGTCACAAAATCTTATTTTCTCCCGCAAAAAATCATTGCATTTCCTAAAACTTTTTTATGTAATAGTGTTTTAGGTAAATGGATTACTTCATCAAGTTTATAGTATTTCAAATCAGTTACACCAAAATCCTTAAAATGATTTACCAGCTCTTTTTATTTCCAAATATTTTTTCGTCCAAAAATAAATCTAAAAAGATAAATTGCCCGCCTGATTTTAACACTCTTAATGCTTCTTGAATCACATCTATTTTATTTGGAGTATCTTCGACCTCATGAAACGTCAGACAGCTTACGACAAGATCAAAGTCTTCATCTTTAAAAGGGAGATTGGAAGCACTTGCCTTGAGAAAATCAATTCTATCAAAG